>DASUIJ010000199.1:0-12505 GCA_036279815.1 Phenylobacterium sp.
CTGACCCCGCCGGCCATGGCCCTGTTCCTGGCCATCATCATCGACGGCTTCGCCCGGGTGCTGAGGCACCGGCTGCCGTGGGTTTCGGAAAAGGCCGCCATGCCGGTGGCGGTCCTGCTGTCGGTCCTGCTGTTCGGCGGCTCGCTGTTCGTGATCGCCGACAACGCCACGAATTTCGCGACCGAGCTGGTGGGCTACACGCCGCGCCTCAACGACCTCATCGCCCACGCGGCGGGCGTCGCCCACATGTCGGCCGCGCCCACGGTGGACCAGCTGCTCACCCGGCTGAACCCCAGCAAGTACCTGGGCGATGTCGCCAAGGGCTTCCAGAACTTCGCCTCCAACGCGCTCTTCATCCTGATCTATCTGGGCTTCATCCTGGCCTCCAAGCGCACCTTCGAGCGCAAGCTGATCGGGATGTCGAACTCCCGGGCGGAGCGGCGCGGCGCCATGGAGGCGTTCCTGCGCATCCGCGACGGCGTCGAGCAGTACCTGTGGGTTCAGACCTTCACCGGCCTGATCATCGCCGTCGCCTCCTGGGTCGTGATGGCGGTGATCGGCCTGGACAACGCGATCTTCTGGGCCTTCCTGATCTTCATCGCCTCCTTCATCCCGATCGTCGGCGGCGCGATCGGCATCCTGGCTCCGCCGGTCTTCGCCCTGGTCCAGTTCCCCACCTACTGGCAGGCGATCGTGCTGATCGCCGTGCTGCAGGCCATCCAGTTCGTGGTCGGCAACGTGATCCTGCCGCGCATGCAGGGCGAAAGCCTCAATATCGATCCCGTGGTGGTCCTGCTCAGCCTGGCCTTCTGGGGCGCGGTGTGGGGCGTGGCGGGGATGTTCCTGTCCACCCCGCTGACCGTGATCGCCATGGTGGTCTGCGCCCAGTTCGACGGCGCCCGCTGGGTGGCCGTACTGCTTTCGGCCGACGGGGAGCCGGACAAGTTGCGAAATCGCAAGGTTCCGAGCGCGCCGGACGAGAACCCGGAAAGCAAAGACCGCCTGGCGTCACGCAAGCGTGAAATTCTGTAGCCGCTAGGGTCTTCAACTTGGCCGTTCGATACCTATCTCAGTCTGGCTCGGGCACGCCCCGAGATCCAAGCGCCCGTCAACTCAGCCCCCGGGCGCTGCGAGCCTCGAGTGTTCCGCCTCCCCCCAAGGGCGGGACTATGCGCCGCCGGACTCTCTCCTCCGGCGGCGTTCTCGCGTCCGCGGCCGGACTTTCTCAGTTCCCGTCCAGGATCGCGTCATGAGCAAATCCCCCAAGTCCAAGGCGACCCTGGCGCTCGAAGCAGCCTTCGCCCGCCTGGTGGACGATCCCGCCGCCCGGACCTTCATAGAGCAGGCCGCGCAGGACGCCGCCCCCGACGAACTGCCCGAGCTCAGCCCCGAGGGCCTGGCCGCGATTCTGGCCGACTTCTGGGCCTTCGCCGCGACGCGCAAGGGCAAGGGACCGGCCATCCGCATCGTCTCCGCGCCTGACGCGCCCGATCTCGACCGCCTGGAGATCGTCCAGCCGGACGCCCCGTTCCTGGTGGACAGCGTGATGGGCGAGGTGGCCGAGCAGGGCCTTTCGGTCCGCGCCATGTTCCATCCGATCGTGGGGGTCTCCCGGGACAGGTCCGGCGCCCGCGGCGGCGGCGGGGCGGCGGTGCGGGAATCCATGATCCAGGTGATCCTGGACCGGGTGGGCGCCGACCGCGAAGCCGCCCTGATCAAGGGGATCAAGGCCGCCCTGGCCGACGTGCGGGCCGCCGTCGAAGACTTCCCCGCCATGCTGTCCCTGATGGGCCGGACCATCGCCGAGCTGCACGCCCGCCCGCTGTCGACCAAGGCCGACCTCGCCGCCGGCGAGGAGGACGTCGATTTCCTCAACTGGCTGAAGGACGAGCACTTCGTCTATCTTGGGGCCCGGGTCTACGAGTACCCGAGGCTGCCCAACGGCGACTATGCGCCGGAGGAGCCGCTGTTCCAGCCGCAGGACGGGCTGGGCGTGCTGCGCGATCCGGCGCGCACGGTGCTGCGCCGCAGCTCCGAGCCCGCGGTGCTCTCCGCCCAGATCCGCAAGCGGCTGGCCGATCCCGCCGTCATGGTCGCCAAGTCCAATGTCCGCAGCCGCGTCCACCGCCGGGGCTACATGGACTATGTCGGGATCAAGCGGTACGGCGCCGACGGCAGACCCTCCGGCGAAGTCCGGTTCGTGGGGCTGTTCACCTCCGAGGCCTATGACAAGCCCGCCAACGAGGTGCCGCTGATCCGGGCCAAGCTGGAGGCGATCCTGGCGCGCGCCGGCGCCCTGCCCGGCAGCCACAACGAAAAACGCCTGAAGAACATCGTCGAGAACCATCCGCGCGACGAGCTGTTCCAGGCTTCGGAAGACGACCTGCTGTCGACCGCGCAGGCGATCCTGCACCTCTATGACCGGCCCCGCGTGCGGCTGTTCGAGCGGCGCGACCCCTATGACCGCTTCGCCTCGGTGCTGATGTACGTGCCCCGCGAACGCTATGATTCCGAACTCCGGACCCGGGCCGGCGCCCTGCTGGCCGAGGCCTACGGCGGTCGGGTCTCCGCCTACTATCCCTACTTCTCCGACGCGCCGCTGGCGCGGGTGCACTTCATCATCGGTTTCACCCCCGGCGATCATCGCACCCCTGACCTGCGCGCCATCGAGGCGCAGGTCGCGACCGTGTCGCGGACCTGGAAGGACCGCTTCTCCGAGGCCGTCCGCGCTTCCGAGCGGCCCACGCCGCAGGTGGCCGACCTGCTGGCCCGCTATGGCGACGCCTTCCCGGCCGGCTACCGCGACGCCTACGACCCCGCCGAGGCGCTGGCCGACCTGGCGGTGATCGAGGCCCTGCAGCCCGGCGAGCCAGTGCGGGTCCGGGCGTTCCGCAAGGCCGGCGACACCCGGACCCAGTTCCGCTTCAAGCTCTATCGCCCCGGCGCCCCGGCGCCCCTGGCCGACGTCCTGCCGATCCTGGAGAACATGGGCCTGAAGGCCATGGTCGAGACCGGGTTCCCGGTGACCCGCAAGGACCAGCCCCCGATCTGGATCCACGACTTCGACCTGCTGGACGAGCGCGGCGAGCACCTGGTGTTCGACGAGGTGAAACAGGCCTTCGAGGACGCCTTCACCGCCGTGTGGACCGGCCGGACCGAGAACGACGGCTTCAACCGCCTGGTGCTGGAGCTGTCGGTCTCCTGGCGCGACGCGGCCCTGATCCGGGCCCTCGCGCGCCACCGCCAGCAGTCGGGCCTGGACCCCAGCCAGCGGGTGCAGGAGGCGGCGCTGTCGGCGCATCCCGGCGTGACCCGGCTGATCCTCGACCTGTTCCGAACCAAGTTCCATCCGGCCATCCGCGCCGACCTGGCCACCCGCCAGGACCAGGCCGCCCTGGTGATGGCCGAGATCACCGAAGCCCTGCAGCTGGTGGAGAGCCTGGACGACGACCGCGTCCTGCGCCGCATCGCCCTTCTGGTCGGGGCCATCAAGCGGACCAACTACTACCAGCCCGGCCCGGACGGACGGCCGAAGCCCTACATCAGCTTCAAGGTGGCCTCCCCGGAACTGGCCGACCTGCCCCTGCCCAAGCCCTATCGCGAGATCTTCGTCTGGGCGACCCATGTGGAGGGCGTCCATCTGAGGTTCGGCCCGGTCGCCCGCGGCGGCCTGCGCTGGTCCGACCGGCGTGACGATTTCCGCACCGAGGTCCTGGGCCTCGTGAAGGCCCAGCAGGTGAAGAACGCGGTGATCGTGCCGGTCGGCTCCAAGGGCGGATTCTATCCCAAGCAGCTGCCCAAGGGCGGGACCCAGGACGCGATCCGCGCCGAGGGAATCCGCGCCTACACCACCTTCCTGCAGGGCCTGCTGGACATCACCGACAACCTGACCCCGGCCGGGAAGGTGGTGCATCCCGACAACGTCATCGTCCACGACGGGGACGACCCCTACCTGGTCGTCGCCGCCGACAAGGGCACAGCCACCTTCTCGGACATCGCCAACGGCATCGCCGACTCGTACGGCTTCTGGCTCTCCGACGCCTTCGCCTCGGGGGGCTCGGCCGGCTACGACCACAAGGTCATGGGCATCACCGCCCGCGGCGCCTGGGAAGCGGTGAAGCGCCACTTCCGGGAGCTGGGCAAGGACATCCAGTCCGAGCCCTTCACCGTGGTGGGGGTGGGCGACATGTCCGGCGACGTGTTCGGCAACGGCATGCTGCTGTCGCGGCACACCCGCCTGCTGGCCGCCTTCGACCACCGGCACATCTTCCTCGATCCCGATCCTGACACCGCCAGATCCTATGCGGAGCGCGAGCGCATGTTCGCCCTGCCCCGCTCGTCCTGGGACGACTACGACCGCAAGAAGATCTCCAGGGGCGGCGGCGTCTTCCCCCGCAGCCTGAAGTCGATCCCGCTGTCGAAGGAAGCGCGGGCCATGCTGGGGATCGAGGCGGAGACCGCCACCCCGGCCGAACTGATGACCGCCATCCTCAAGGCGCCGGCGGAGCTGCTCTATCTGGGCGGCATCGGCACCTATGTGAAGGCCAGGGGCGAGAGCCACGCCGATGTCGGCGACAAGACCAACGACGCCCAGCGGGTGAATGGCGGCGACCTGCGGGTCCAGGTCGTCGGCGAAGGCGCCAATCTGGGCCTCACCCAGGCCGGGCGGATCGAGTTCGCCCTGAAAGGCGGGCGGATCAACACCGACGCCATCGACAATTCGGCGGGGGTCGATTCCTCCGACCACGAGGTCAACATCAAGATCGCCACCGGCATGCTCGAGCGCACCGGCGTGCTGGATCGGGCCCGGCGCAACAAGCTCCTGAAGTCGATGACCGACGACGTGGCGAGCCATGTGCTGGCGCACAACCACGACCAGACCCTGGCGCTCTCGCTGCTGGACCTGGACGCCCCCGGCGAACTCGAACCGCACGCCCGTTTCATGGCCAGGCTCGAGGCCGAGGGCCGGCTCGACCGGTCGGTCGAGGGCCTGCCCGACGCGGCGGTCATCGCCGAGCGCGCCCAGGCCGGTCGCGGCCTGACCCGCCCGGAGGAGGCGGTGCTGCTGGCCTATGGCAAGCTGGAGCTGTCGCGGGACATCGTCGAGTCCACGGCCCCCGACGAGAACCACTTCGACGAGGTGCTGCAGGACTATTTCCCCAGGCCCCTGCACAAGTACGCCGACGTGCTGAAGCGCCACCGGCTGCGCCGCGAGATCATCGCCACCGTGGTGGCCAACGACGTGGTCAACCGCTGCGGGCCGTCCTTCCCGTCGCGCCTGATGGCCGCGGCCTCCTGCGACACCAAGGCGTTCGTGGCCGGCTACGAGGCGGCCAAGGAGGTGCTCGACCTGCCCAGGCTCTGGGACGCCGTGGCGGCCCTGGACGCCAGGCCGCTGAGCGAGGTCCCGGCCACCGGCCAGATGGCCCTGTTCCGCAGGCTGACCTACACCCTGCGCGGGGAGACCTTCTGGCTGGCCCGGCGGTCGGCGCGCGAGGGCCTGGACGTCCACGGCCTGATCAAGCGCTACGGCCCCGGCACGGCGGTCCTGCGCAAGCTGGGCCCCGACGTGCTCTCCCCCGTGGAGCGGGAGCGGGTCGAGGCGCAGACCGCGCGGCTGGTCCAGGCCGGCGCGCCGCCGGCCCTGGCGGCCCAGGTCTCCAACCTGCAGCCCCTGACCACCGCCGTGGACCTGGTGGACCTGGCCGAAGCCTCGAGCTGGAGCCTGCCCAATGTGGCCCGGCTCTATCACCAGGCCGGGGCGATCTTCGCCTTCGACCGGCTGCGGGCCGCCACCGCCGGCTTCACGGCCGGGGACAGCTTCGAGCGAACGGCCGTGCGCCGGCTGCTGGAGGAGCTGCTGGCCGAGCAGGCCGCCGTCACCCAGGCGATCATGCGGTTCGCCGGCGGCGAGCAGGCCGGCGACGACAACCGGCTGGCCCACGAGGCGGCCACCTCCTGGGCGGCGCTGCGGCGCGAGACCGCCGGCTCGGCCCGCCGGGCGGTGGAGGAGATCGAGGCCTCCGGCGGCGGCTGGACCTTCGCCAAGCTCACCATCGCCAACGCGGCGCTGCGCGAACTGGCGGCGGAGGGCCCGAAGGGGAAGCGCTAGGCCAGCGCCACCCTGCGGCACCAGCGGTCGAGATCGCGTTCGCGGCCCATCAGGGCCAGACCCGAGGCGATGGATTCCAGTTCGCTGCCGCTCTCGATGCGGGCGGGGTCGAAGCGCCGCGTGAAGATCTCCCGCACCGCCGGGACCAGGGAGGAGCCGCCGGTCAGGAAGACGCGGTCGACCCCCTGCGGCGTCAGGCCCGCGTCGGCGAGCGCCGTGTCGACCGCGGCTTCGATCAGGCCCAGTTCCGGAGCGATCCAGCTCTCGAACTCGGTCCGCGCCACCGGGCGCTGCAGATCGATCGTCCCCGCGGCGAAGCGGAAGCTGGCCGCCTCGTCCCGCGACAGGGCCTCCTTCAGCCGGCTGACCGACCGGTAGAGCTGGTAGCCGTAGTTCTCGTCCAGGGTTTCGATCAGGCGGCCGATCTTTTCGGGCTCGTCGGCCTCGCGGAGCAGCTTGCGGATCTCGCGCATGTCGCGGCTGGCGCGCATCAGGGCCAGCTGGTCCCAGCGGGCGAAGGCGGAATAGTAGCGGTTGGGAATCGGCAGGGTCTTGCCGAACGAGGAATAGGTCGACCCCTTGCCCAGGGCCGGCGAGACCAGATTCTCGATGATCCGATAGTCGAAGGCGTCCCCCGCCACCCCCACTCCGGAGCGGCCGAGCGGGACGGAGCGGATTTCTCCGTCTTCCCGGCTGAACCGGATGATCGAGAAGTCCGAGGTGCCGCCGCCGAAGTCGCCCACCAGGACAGTGGCGTCCTGGGTCAGTTCGCGGGCGAAGAAGAAGGCCGCGCCGACCGGTTCGTAGGCGTAGAGGATCTCGGTGAAGCCCAGGCGCGCGAAGGCGGTCTCGTAGCGGGAGAGCGCCAGTTCCTCGTCCGGCGCGGCGCCCGCGAAGGTCACCGGTCGGCCGACGATCACCCGCCTGGGCAGGTCGGCCAGGGTGTCGCCGCCGTGGTCGCGCAGTTTCAGCAGGAAGGTCGAGAGCAGGTCCTCGAACACGTAGCGTCGGCCGAGGATCTGGGTTTCGGTGAAGCTGGCCGAAGCGGCGAAGCTCTTGAAGGACTGGATGAACCGCGTCTCCAGCGGATCTTCCACATAGGCCTCGATGGCCCAGGGGCCGGCTTCGATGGTGCGCTGCGAGGGCCGGTCCGTGGGCGCATAGAAGGACAGGGCCGAGCGGAAGGCGAACAGCTCGCCCTCCGGCGCCGGGAAGCGCGCGAGCTGCGCCGGCCCGTCGGCGCCCGCAAGCGCGACGACCGTGTTGGTCGTGCCGAAGTCGATGCCGATGCTGAGGCCGGCCATGGGTCGCGTTCCTTCGCGGGGTGGGGACGACGGATCGCCCGCACCCCGAGAGCGCGCGACCCGCTAGTTGGGCAGGGCGCCCCGGGTCAAAGCTGACCCTCCACCACGTCCTGTTCGTAGGCGGCCAGGGTCGCCATCTGCAGGATCTTGGACACCGAGGCGGACAGCGGCGCGATCTGCACCGACTTCTGCAGGCCCAGCAGGATCGGGCCGATCACGGTGGCGCCGCCCAGGGCCTGGACCAGCTGGGTCGAGATGGCGGCCGAGTGGATGGCCGGCATGATCAGCACATTGGCGGGGCCGGTCAGCCGCATGAACGGGTAGTTGGCGCGTTTTTCGGGATCCAGCGCGACCTCGGGGGGCATCTCGCCCTCGTATTCGAAGTCGACCTCCATCTCGTCGAGCATGGCCACGGCCTCGCGCACCTTCTCGGAGCGCATGCCCATGGGATTGCCGAAGCTGGAATAGGACATGAAGGCGACGCGGGGGGTGTAGCCCAGGGTCTTCACCGCCCGGGCGGCCTCGCAGGCGATCTCCACCAGCTCGTCGGCTTCCGGCATCTCGGTGATGTTGGTGTCGGCGACGAACAGGGTGTGGGCCTTGGCCAGCAGGATGCTCATGCCCATGATCCGGCCGTCCGGCGCCGGGTCGAGGACCCGCAGGACCTCTTCCAGCACCTGGTCGTAGGACCGGGTGACGCCGGTGACCATGCCGTCGGCATGGCCGAGCGCGACCATGGAGGCGGCGAAGGAGTTGCGGTCCTGGTTGATCAGCCGCTGCACGTCGCGCTTCAGATAGCCCTGGCGCGCCAGCCGGGCGTAGAGGAAGTCGACGAACTCGGGATTGCGGTCGGAGAGCCGGGCGTTGATCACCTCCAGGCCGCTGTCGACGGGGTCGAGGCCGGCCAGCAGCATGTTCTCGCGAACCAGCTCCTCGCGGCCCACCAGCACGGCGTGGCCGAGTCCGGCGCTCTCGAAGGCGTAGGCGGCGCGGATCACGCTGGGCTCCTCGCCCTCGGCGAAGACGATGCGCTTCTTCGATCCCTTCAGAACCGCGCCCTGCAGCTTCTGCAGGAAGCCCGCGGTGGGGTCGAGCCGCTCGGCCAGCGACCGGCGATAGGCGTCCATGTCGGGGATCGGCTTGCGGGCGACCCCGGTGTCCATGGCCGCCTGGGCGACGAAGGGCGGGATATAGGAGATCAGCCGCGGGTCGAACGGGCTGGGGATGATGTACTGCGGTCCGAACTTCAGCTGGACGCCGTGATAGGCGGCGGCGACCTCGTCGGGAACGTCTTCGCGGGCGAGCTGGGCCAGGGCGTTGGCGCAGGCGATCTTCATCTCCATGTTCACCCGCCGGGCGCGCACGTCCAGGGCGCCGCGGAAGATGTAGGGGAAGCCCAGCACGTTGTTCACCTGGTTCGGATAGTCCGACCGGCCGGTGGCCACGATGGCGTCGGGACGCACGGCGTGGACTTCCTCCGGGGTGATCTCCGGGTCGGGATTGGCCATGGCGAAGATGATCGGCTGGGGCGCCATCCGGGTCACCAGATCGCCGGTCAGCGCGCCCTTCACCGACAGGCCGATGAACACGTCCGCGCCCTCCAGGGCCTCGGCCAGGGTCCGCTTGTCGGTATCGACGGCGTGGGCGCTCTTCCACTGGGTCATGTCGTTGGGGCGGCCGCGCCAGATCACGCCCTTGGAGTCCACCGCGATCACGTTCTCATGGGCCACGCCCATGGCCTTGATCAGGTCCAGGGTGGCGATCCCCGCCGCGCCGGCGCCGTTCAGCACGACCTTGACGTCCTTCAGGTCGCGCCCGGTGATGAAGCAGGCGTTGATCAGGCCGGCGGCCGAGATGATCGCCGTGCCGTGCTGGTCGTCGTGGAAGACCGGAATGTCGAGGAGCTCTTGGAGCTCGGTCTCGATCCGGAAGCACTCGGGGCTCTTGATGTCCTCGAGATTGATGCCGCCGAAGGTGACGCCGATGTTCTTGACCACCGTGATGATCTCGTCGGGATCGGTGGCCGAGACCTCGATGTCGATGGCGTCCACGTCGGCGAAGCGCTTGAAGAGCACGCCCTTGCCTTCCATCACCGGCTTCGACGCCAGCGCCCCGAGATTGCCCAGGCCCAGGATCGCCGTGCCGTTGGAGATGACCGCCACCAGGTTGCCCTTGGAGGTGTAGTCGTAGACGCTCTCCGGATCCTCCGCGATCTTCAGCACCGGCACCGCCACGCCCGGCGAATAGGCGAGCGACAGGTCGCGCTGGGTCGCCATCGGCTTGGTGGCGGCGATGGCGATCTTCCCGGGGGTCGGGTACCTGTGGAAGCTCAGGGCCTCTTCGTCGGTGAAGGTCTTCTTTTCGGAGTCGCTCATAGGGGCGGCGGATCCTCGCGGTCGCTCGGTAGGTTTCTGGAAAGGGCGCCAACCTAACTAGGCAGGCCCCCCGAAACAACCATCCGCTCGGGAAGCGTGACCGGAACCGGCGTGACGCCGCTCGGCCGGGGCCCCCAGGACGCGCCAGGCCTCGCTCGAACCGCCTATCCTGTTGACCTGACCGGCGGCGGCGCGGGACAACCGGGACCCGAAACGCCCAAGGCCCTGGAGAGACCGCGCTGTCCGCCCCCATCCGTATCGCCGTCTCCGGCGCGCTCGGCCGCATGGGCCAGGCGCTGACCGCCGCCGTCGCGGCCCGCGACGATCTGGTCCTGGCCGCCCGCTTCGACCGTCCGGGCGCCATCGCGGACGGCCTTGTCACCCAGGACCAGGCCCTGGCCCAGGCCGACGTGGTCCTCGACTTCACCACCCCCGAAGCCTCGGTCGCCCTGGCGCAGGCGGCCGCGGCGCGCGGAGGCCCCCCGCTGGTGATCGGCTCGACGGGCCTCTCCGCCAGCCAGATCGAGGAGATCGGCCGGGCCGCGCAGAAGGTCGCCATCCTGCGGGCCGCCAATTTCTCGCTGGGCGTCAACATGCTGATGGGCCTGGTGGCCCAGGCGGCCAGGGCGCTGGGAC
Source organism: Phenylobacterium sp. (assembly GCA_036279815.1). GTDB lineage: Bacteria > Pseudomonadota > Alphaproteobacteria > Caulobacterales > Caulobacteraceae > Phenylobacterium. The sequence continues at coordinate 10,428 of DASUIJ010000199.1, forward strand.
CGGAGGCCTACGACATCGAAGTGTTCGAGGCCCATCACCGTCGCAAGGTCGACGCGCCCTCCGGCACCGCCCTGATGCTTGGCGCGGCGGCGGCGCAGGGACGCGGGGTGGAGCTGGCCAAGGTGACGGCGCCGGCGCGCGACGGGATCACCGCCGCGCGGAACCAGGGCGACATCGGCTTCTCGGTCCTGCGCGGCGGCGGCATCGTCGGCGACCATTCGGTGGTCTTCGCCGCCGAGGACGAGATCCTGACCTTCAGCCATTCGGCCCGCGACCGGGGGCTGTTCGCCCGCGGCGCCGTCGAGGCCGCTCGCTGGCTGGCGGGCCGGCCGCCCGGCCAGTACGACATGCAGGACGTGCTGGGCTTCCGGGACTGACCCGGGACCGGGACGTCCATCCGGCCGGACACCGGCCATACACGGGGAAGAGTGCGATGAGCGGCGACATTCTGGACCTGGACGCCACGGGGCAACTGGCCGAGCTGGCCGCCGGCCGGGTCTCGGCGACAGAGCTGCTGACCCTGGCGATGGAACGGCGCGACCGGACCCACGCCCGGCTGAACGCGGTGGTGACGACCGACCCCGAGGGCGGCATGGCCCAGGCCCGCGCGATCGACGCCGCCCGCGCCAGGGGCGAGGCGCCGGGTCCGCTGGCCGGCCTGCCCATGACCATCAAGGACACCCTGGACGTGGCGGGCATGCCGGCAAGCTCCGGCCTGGCGGGGTTCCGCGACCGGACCTGCGAGGACGCGGTCAGCGTGGCCCGCGCGCGGGCGGCGGGCGCGGTGCTGTGGGGCAAGACCAATGTGCCGGTCATGGCGGCCGACTGGCAGAGCTATAACAGCCTCTACGGGACCTCGAACAATCCCTGGGACGTCACCCGCACCACCGGCGGCTCGTCCGGCGGCGCGGCCTGCGCCCTGGCCAGCGGGGTCACGGCCCTGGAGATCGGCTCCGACATCGGCGGCTCGCTGCGCGTGCCGGCCAGCTTCTGCGGCGTCTATTCCCACAAACCCAGCTGGGGCGCGGTCTCGCAGATCGGCCACGTGCCGCCGGCGCCCGGCGCCCGGGCGCAGCGCGACCTGAACGTCGTCGGCCCCCTCGCCCGCTCGGCGCGGGACCTGAAGCTGCTGTTCTCGCTGATCGCGGACAGTCCGGCGCCGGCTCAGGCCGCGCCCGCCTTGAAGGGCCTGCGGGTCGGCCTTTGGCTCGACGAGCCCCTGTTCCCGCTGGACCCCGAGGTGAAGGCGACGATCGAGGCCTACGCGGCCGGGCTGGCGGCCCAGGGCGTGGCGGTGGAGCCCGTGCGGCGGCCGGTGGACGTCGAGTCCCTGGTCGTCACCTACCGCACCCTGCTGGGCTCGGTGATCTTCACCGACCTGCCCCCCGAGGAGCGCCGGCAGATGGTGGCGATGCGTCCCATGGCGCTCGAGGCCGTCGCCGGGGGCGCGGCTGCGGATTCTCCGCTGGCCCTGGTGCTGGGCTACACCGCCACCCACGCGGAGTGGCTGGAGGCCGACGAGGTCCGCGCCCGACTGCGCGAACAGGCCGTGGCGGCGCTGTCTCCGTTCGACGTGATCATGGCGCCGGTGGCGGCGACACCGGCCTTCCCGCACGATCACGCGCCGTTCAATTCGCGGGTGATCGGGCTCTCCGACGGAACCACGATCCCTTACACCTCGATGCTGAACTGGATCGGCCTGGCCACGGCCTGCGGCCTGCCGGCCACCTGCGTTCCCGCCGGGCTCACCGCCCAGGGCCTGCCGGTGGGGGTGCAGCTGATCGGGCCGCCCGGCGGCGATGCGCGCACCCTTGCGGTGGCGGAGGCGTTCGAGGCGGTGCGGGGCTTCGTCAGACCGCCGGGAGTTTAGAGCGCCCTGCGGCGGCCCGAATCCCGTCTCAGGAGATCAGCGCCGCCGCGTCCAGGTCGGCCACCGCCGTCATGCTTCGCTCGGTCCAGGCGTTGAACATGGCGACGCCGCGGTCGTTGGTCATGTCCAGGGACCCGATCGCCACCACCGGCCAGCACCAGCCCAGCATCGCGCAGAGACGGTAATCCTCGCTGGCCTGCCGACGTGA
>DASUIJ010000200.1:0-16067 GCA_036279815.1 Phenylobacterium sp.
GAGAAGGTCAGTTGAGAATGCCCGAAAGTGAAGCCCAACGGTCCAAGGATGTCGCCGACCTTTGGCTCAGGAGGTTCGGCCAGCCGCCGCCGATCGTCACGGATCCCGACATGATGCTGCGCGTGCTGAACAGTATGCCGCCGCGGTCCTTTGCGCCGCCGGGCGAGCCGGGCGACGACCGCGAGATCGCGGCGCCTGGCCGCAGCACGTCGCCTCCGGGCGACCACGTCCTGGACGCCTGGGCCGCAGGTGACGAGGATACCACACCCTAGGATCGTTCGGCGCGGATGGGGCAAATGGCCGCTTGCGTCGACCCTGGCTGCGAAGCGAAATTAACCTCAGTATCGCGGGACGGGAGACAAGCGCTTTCCAGGGGGGAGTGGGTCGAGGGTCCGAAGATCCCGCCCAGCGTTGGAAGCGTCAGAAGGGGCGGCTCTCGCGAGCCGCCCCTTCTTCATTTCCAGCCTGGCCCCGGGAAACGCCCGGGCGGAGGTCGGCCGCTATTCGACGAAGAAGCCCAGCAGCATCGGGCGGACATAGTCTTCCATCACCCGGGCGGTGTCGCCGGGCCGGCCGCGGGGGTCCATCGACATGGCGGCGTTGAACCCCACCATCAGCACATGGGCCGCCAGCAGGGCGTCGACCGGCTTCAACGATCCGTCGGCGACGCCGTCGCTGATCAGGCCCGCGAAGGAATGGGCGATCTGATGGAACCGAACCACCATGTCGTGGTGCATGGAGCTGGGGACGGCCGCCAGGGCGTAATGGCGCAGCATCCGGCCGCCGACCCCCGAGACCTGGTGCATGGCCAGAGAACTCACCGCCAGCCACAGGCGCTCCCAGCCGCTGTCGGCGGCCATCGCCCGGCGCTTGGCCTCGTCGATCAGCTCGAAGCTGCGCATGAAGCAGGCCACCGCCAGCTCATCCTTGTCGGCGTTGTGGTGATAGAAGGAGCCCTTGGTGACTTTCAGCCGGGCGGAGATCTTGTCTACCGAGGCGCCGCGGTAGCCCGAGGAATTGATCAGGTCGGTGGCCGCGTTCAGGAAGCTCTCCCGCGTCACCTCGTCGTTCTGCGCCACGGGCGGGCCCAGGGTCAGCAGCGGGGCCTGGGGCCAGGGCTGGCCGACCGCGGCGACCCCGCCCACCATCACCTCGGCGATCCGGGCGGCCACGCGCGGGTAGTCGCTGGCCTCGTAGGCTTCGATCCAGGTGTCGGTCCAGCCCAGCAGGTTGACCACCAGCCGGGCCAGGGCCTGCCGGCGCGGCGCCGTCACCCAGGGCATGTGGTCGCTCTTCATCAGCCGACCGATGCGCACATAGAGGCTGTCGAAGGCGTCGTTCAGCGGGCCCTGCTGCTCGCCCTCGATCAGGCGGATTTCGCTGAACGGGGTGAGCCGGAGCGCCTCGCCCTCGGCGACTTTCCGGCGCATCTCGAAATAGGCTTCGACGAAGCGGGTCAGGCGCGCCTGGGGGGTGGCCAGGGCCTCGGCGGACTCCAGCATGTCCTCCCAGCGGTGGATGGTGTCGAACAGCACCGCCGCCGCCAGGTCTTCCTTCTTCTTGAAGTAATAGGTCAGGCTGACCGGGTGCAGGTCCATGCGCTTGGCCACGGCGGCCAGGGTGAAGCCCGAGACCCCGCTCTCGTGGAACACATCGACGGCCGCGGCCAGGATCGCTTCCCGCTTGGCGGCGTAGCGGGCGCGGGTCTTGGACGGCTTGGCGACGGCGGCCGGGGTCATGTGCGCTCCAGGCGGGCGAACGGGATTCTCAGCTGGACCTTAGAGCCATGCCGCGCGGCGGAAAAGCGGCGGCGTGGCGTTGGGCCCGGCGGAAATCCGACCGGACCCCAGGCTTCCCCGGATGTCCCTAGCGGCGCAGGGGCAGGCCGCGTCCTGTGGCCCCGGCGTCGGCCACCTGGCGGAGGCCCTCGTCCGACCCGTCCGCCGGGTCGCCATGCACCATCCTGTCGATCCGCACCTTCTGGGCGCGGAATGCGTTCAGCTCCGCGCCCGCCAGCACCGTGCCCTGGGGAACCTTGGCGCTGACCGGGTTGACGCGGGCGCCGCGCCGCCAGATTTCGTAATGCAGGTGCGCGCCGGTCGACATGCCCGTCGTACCCACATAGGCCACCAGCTGGCCCTGCCGGACCCGCTGGCCCGGGCGCAGGCCCTTGGCGTAGCGCGAGAGGTGGGCGTAGCCGGTCTCCCAGCCGTCATTGTGCCGGATGCGCAGCCAGTTGCCGTAGCCGCCCCAGCGGCGCGCCTCGACCACCACCCCGTCGCCGGCCGCCAGCACCGGCGTGCCGGTCCCGGCGCCGAAGTCGATGCCCTGGTGCATGCGGTTGAAGCCCAGGATCGGATGGCGGCGCATGCCGAAGCCCGAGGTCATGTGCGCGCCGTCGACCGGCGTGCGGAGCAGGAAGCCTTTGATGTTCTTGCCGGTCTCGTCGAAGTACTCGACGTCGCCGTGGCGCTCGAAGCGGTAGAAGCGGATGCCGCGGATTTCGGCGTACTCCAGGTCGCCGGTCTCCACTGTGCGGCCGCTCTCGGTGACCTGGCGGTCGAAAACCAGCTCGAACTTGTCGCCGGGCTTCAGGTCGCGGTCGAAGTCGATCTTGTGCGAGAACAGCTTCACCATCTGGCCGGTGATGCTGGAATTGGCGCCCAGCTTCGAGGCGCTCTCGTAGAGCGAGCCGGTGATCTCGCCATGGGCCACGGTCTGCTCGTCGCGGACCTTCTCCTCCAGCTCACGCAGGCGCAGCGCGCCGTCGAAGGTGCGCGAGATGGTCACTGCGGTCGCAGGGCCTGTGCGCATGGACAGGCCGATCAGCCGGGCCGGTCCGCTCTCGCCCCTGGGCCTGGCGATGGCGGCGTCGAAGGCCAGGCCGGCCTTGATGTGCACGGTGTCCATGGCCGCCGCCAGGGTCTGCACCACCTGGCGCGCCTCGTCGGGGGCGACGCCGGCGCGCTGGACAGCGGCCTCGAAGGTCTCGCCCGGAAGGATCTTCAGCGGCACGTTCTGCGGCCGTGCAAAGCCGGGCTGGGCCTCGGCCCCCGTGAAGGCGGCGTGCTGCAGGGTGGCCAGGGCGGCGGGATCGAGCGGGGCGGGGGTCGGGGCGGCGGCGCCCGCGGTGGTCAACTTCAGCCCCAGGGCTACGGCGGCGACCGCGCCCAGCCCCATCAGCAACCGGGGTGTGACGCGGAACGTGGGATGTCGTGGATCGAAATCAGGCATCGTGCCCCCGCAACTGTCGATGCCCCGACCGAAGGCCGAGTCTTGCGAACATGACGGCCGGTCGCGAACGGCCGGAAACCAGGCGCAGGTATCCTGGCGCCGGGCGGTTAACATCAAGTGTGAACTGGCGGTCCCGGTCCATTTGTCACGGTCTCCCCGCACGCCCGAGGCGAGTCCGAACCCCCGGCTCGACCTTCAGATGAGACCGAGCACGAGCTCCGCGGGACGGCAGAGGGCCGCGCCCTTGGAGGTGACGACGATAGGGCGATTCACCAGGATGGGGTCCAGGATCATGGCCGCGAACAGCGCGTCGTCGGAGACGCCCGGATCGGTGAGCCCCAGCTCGTCGGCGCGGGTGCCGCGCACCCGCAGGATGTCGTGGGCCTTGACCCCCATCCGTTCGACCAGATCCGCCAGCTGGTCCCGGGTCCAGCCGGCTTTCACATACTCCACCACCCTGGGCTCGAAGCCTTTCTCGCGAAGCAGGGCCAGGGTGTTGCGCGACGTGCCGCAGCCGGGGTTGTGGTAGATCAGAATTTCGTCGGTCATGACCTCTTCTAGCCCCGGGCGCTCACCAGGAGAACCGCCTGGAGCCTATCACGGTGGTGGAATCCGAATTGTCGAAGGCCATGGTCCTGGCGTCGCGTGGCGGAAGCGGCCTGGCTTCGGCGGGCCAGCCCTCGGTCACCGCGGAGTAGCGGGTCTCGATTTCCCCGGGCGCGGCGGCCCGGAAGCCCACGGCGATCCCCTGCGGCACGGCCTCGAACCGCAGGCGCGTCCATTGGCCGGGCTTGTCCAGCATCGGCGTCAGGCGCCCGTTCACCGTCGTCTCGGTGACCTTGCCCTTGACGCGGATATCGAGCCCCAGCTGGACAGCGCCGGGCGGCGGCGCGGCGGTCAGCAGCAGGGAGCCGTCCTGCTGGCGCGCGAGGCTCAGGGTCGGGCCCTGGGCCGAGACGGGCCTGGCCGGCGCCGCCCACATCGGCCGCCGGTTCAGGGTCGGGAAGGTCCGCCTGGCGATGGCGCCGCCGTCGGCCTTCAGCACCTGCTCGCCCCATGGGTTGAGGTCCGGAGTACGCGACACCCGGCTGGCCTTGCCGGTGTCGAGATCCTGCACATAGGTCACGTGGGTGGCTTGCGGATGGCGCGGGCTCCACGGCGGGACCAGCCGGACCGCCGCCACGGTGATAAAGCCCAGCAGGATCAGGGCCAGGGCCACGATCCGCGGGCCGCGCACGCCTTCGCTGTCGGCGTGGGCCAGGGGCCAGACCAGCAGCGCGGAAAGCCAGGTGAACAGGGCCAGGAGCTCGACAAGGTCCAGCCCCAGATAGATTCCGTGTGCGTAGTTCAGCACCCAGTGCAGCCCGATGGCGGCCGGCACGGCGATCAGCAGACTCATCCAGTTGGCCCGCACTGCGCCCATGCCGCTGACCGCGCCCAGCAGGGCGGCGATCGCCAGCGGCCAGGCGATCAGGAAGGCCGCCGGCGCCGCCAGGGTCTGGGCGACCACTGCGACCGCCAGGGCGGTGGCCATCACCCCGGTCCAGGCGCCTGCCACCCCGCTGGGCTTGCCGAACGCGAAGAGGGCGACGACGGCCGCCGCGCCGCCGACGACCAGGCCGGGAACGTCCAGGCCGAACGCCAGGCCCGCCAGGCCGGCGACAGCGGCCAGCAGGGCGGCCTGGATGCGCGAGCTTCCCCGCCCGGCGCAGGCCGCGGCATAGATCACCACGCCCACGCCGATCAGAAGCAGCGCGGCCTCCCAAACGCCGGCCTGGGCCAGCAGCACCCGCTGCTCCATGAAGCCGAAGGCCGCGCCCGTCGCCCGCCGGGCCAGCCGGAAAAGGGCCACGGAGGTCAGCACCAGATAGACGGCCGCGCCGACCCCCCTGGCCACGTCGCTCCAGGCGAACGCGCCGCGCTGCATGGCCCGCCACGCGCCCAGCGCGCCCAGTCCGGCGATCAGCAGCAGCACGCCCCATCCGGCCAGCTGCGGATAGGCCAGCACATGGGCGCCGACCGTATTGGAATAGACCAGGTTGGGCGCCTTGCCCGGCAAGGCGCTGGCGTTCGCCACCGCGCGGGCGGAGCCCAGCACCTGCTCGCCCATGTGCTGCAGGCTGCCCTGGTCGAGGTTGTCGGCGGTGGAGGTCGGCGAGTGGTAGTCGAACTGCCGGCCGATGAAGGCATAGTTCAGTCCGGGAAGACCCATCCCCTTCGGCACCGTGAAATCGGTGTCGTTGGGCATGTGCTCGTAGAGATAGACCACCAGGGACGAGGCCGACGGCTTCACGGCGGAGGCCATGAACAGCTTCACCACCTTGCCGTTCTCTTTCCCGGTCTCGAACATCCGCGTCTGACCGCCGCCGCCCCGGGCCTCCAAATTGATCACGAAGCCCAGGTGGCGGGCCATCGGACTGCCGCGGAAGAAGCCCTCGGCCCCCAGCAGGCCGGCCTCCTCGCCGTCTGTGAGCACCAGCACCACGTCGCGGGCCGGGATTCCATCTTCCTTCAGGACGCGCATGACCTCGAGGGCCGCCGCCACCCCTGCGGCGTCGTCCGCCGCGCCCGGCGAGCCGTGTACGCTGTCGTAGTGGGCCATGATCGCCAGGGCCGGCGCATTGCGGTCGCGGCCGGGCAGGACGCCGACGATGTTCTCCACCGTCGCGCCCAGCACATAGGGTTCGGCCGAGCGCGGGCTGCGCTGGAAGGCCACGGTGCGCTGCACCTGAGGCGCGAGGCCCAGGGCCTGCATCCGCTGGACCAGATAGTCGCGGACCCGGGCGTTGGCGGCGGAGCCCACCGGATGCGGGGTGCGCGCGATCACCCGGTCGTCCGTCATCGCCCGTCCGGCGGAGAACACGCCGACCGGCGCATCCGCCGACCGGGGCCGGGGCGTCATGTCCGACCACCAGGCGAGGCAAAGCGCGCCGAGGACGCACAGAGCTAGGGCCAGGTTCCTGATCAACGACGTCGCCTCCCAGCGATGGATGGGGCGGAGGTTAGACCGAACCGGGCCGGAAACAAAAACGCCCGCCGGTGAGGGCGGGCGTCTCGGCGTTCAGTGGATGGTGGGGCCTGTTCAGGCCGCGACCTGGTTCTCCGAAGGATCGCGCAGCACGTAGCCGCGGCCCCAGACGGTCTCGATGTGATGCTTGCCGTCGGCGGCGGCGGCCAGCTTCTTGCGAAGCTTGCAGATGAACACGTCGATGATCTTCAGCTCGGGCTCGTCCATGCCGCCATAGAGGTGGTTCAGGAACATTTCCTTGGTGAGCGTCGTGCCCTTGCGGAGCGAGAGCAGCTCCAGCATCTGGTATTCCTTGCCGGTCAGGTGGACGCGGCTGCTGTTCACTTCCACGGTCTTGGCGTCGAGGTTGACCGTGATGTCGCCGGTCTTGATCACCGACTGGGCGTGGCCCTTGGAGCGGCGGACCACGGCGTGAATGCGGGCGACCAGCTCGTCCTTGTGGAACGGCTTGGTCATGTAGTCATCAGCGCCGCCGCCGAGAGTCTTGACCTTGGTGTCGATCTCGGCCGAGCCCGACAGGATCATGATCGGGGTGTTGATCTTCGCGACCCGCAGGGTGCGCAGAACATCCATGCCGCTCATGTCCGGCAGATTGAGGTCGAGCAGGATCAGGTCGTAGTCGTAGATCTTGCCCAGATCCACACCCTCTTCGCCGAGGTCTGTCGTGTAGATGTTGAAACCTTCAGACTTGAGCATCAATTCGATGCTCTGCGCGGTCGCGCTATCGTCCTCGATCAACAATACGCGCATCAATTCCTCCTCGACAGCCCGCGCCGCAGACCCCCGGATTTCCCGGAATCCGCCTGAACCCCGCCGTTAACTTGCCAGCGAGTTAATTTAAGACCGGTTAATAGTGATGGCCCTCTGAGCGAATCGTTAACGCGGTTTGGGAATCGGCTTCAAGCGCGGCTTGGGGTGGGGTGGGTCCGTCCAGTTGAATCTTTTGTGATTGGACAGTAGGCCCGAACGGGACTTCCCGGACCGATCCCATTCGACCCGCGGCCACAGGTGGCCAAGGATCGTGGCGGGGCTCGGAACGTCCGCCGCCGCGAACCGTTTCCGCACCAAGCCGCCTCGGAGCCAAGTCCATGTCCAACCCCTCGAAGTCCTCGGATCTCCCCCCGTCCAGCGACGGACCCATCGCCGACGAGTGGGCGACCCTGGTGGAGTCGGGAGCCGGCCTGAGCGACGGCGAACTCGGCGTCGACGACCGCATGTCCGCCCCCATCGAAAAGCTGCAGCCCCAGCCCTTCAGCCTGTCGGCCGAGGTGAAGAAGCATCCGGTGCTCTATCTCGGCCTGGGCGCTCTGGCCGTGGCCGGGGTCGCCGCCTTCCTCGGCCGCGGGGCCATCTCCCGCACGGCCCGCCCGATCATCGTCCGTTCGGTCAGGCCCATGCTGGTCCGCGCCGCCGCCCGGCGCCCGGTCGAGGCCGCCAGGCTGGCCGCCCGACATCCCAGGACCGCGGCGCGCCTGTTCGCAGGATTGCGTTAAGCCTGCGGGCCGATCTTCACCCGGAGTTAAGGCCACGGGGGGGATTCTGCGGAGGCTGAAGCGCCCTCCGGAGCTTGTCCCCTTTGCGTAACCTCGTCGCCGCCGTGGAGCGGATCGATCCGCTCATCGTCTCCGGGCGGGTCGCCGCGGTGAACGGCCTCCTGATCGAGGCGCGCGGGGGTCTGACCCGACTGGCCGTGGGCGCCCGCACCGAGATCGTCCGCCGCGCCGACACGCCGCTCGCCGCCGAGGTGGTGGGCTTTCGCGAGACCCGCGCCCTGCTGATGCCCTTCGGCCCGGTGGAGGGCGTGGCGCCCGGCGCCGAGATCCGCATCGACCCCATGGGCTCGGCCGTGTTTCCGACCAAGGCCTGGCTCGGCCGCATCATCGACGCGTTCGGCCAGCCCATCGACGGGCTGGGCCCCTTGCCGCAGGGCATTGTCGGCTATCCCCTGCGCGCGGCGCCCCCGGCCGCCCACGCCCGCGGCCGGGTGGGCGGGCGGCTGGACCTCGGCGTCCGATCGATGAACGTCTTCACCACCTGCTGCCGCGGCCAGCGCCTGGGCGTGTTCGCCGGCTCCGGCGTCGGCAAGTCGGTGCTGCTCTCCATGCTGGCCAAGGAAGCCGACTGCGACGCCGTCGTGGTGGGCCTGATCGGCGAGCGAGGCCGCGAAGTGCGCGAGTTCATCGAGGAGACCCTGGGCGAGGAGGGCCTGAAGCGCGCCATCGTCGTGGTCGCCACCTCCGACGAGCCGGCGCTGAAACGCCGCCAGGCCGCCTACATGACCCTCGCCATCGCCGAGTTCCTCCGCGACCAGGACCTCGAGGTCCTCTGCATGATGGACTCGGTCACCCGCTTCGCCATGGCCCAGCGCGAGATCGGCCTCGCCGCCGGCGAGCCGCCGACCACCAAGGGCTACACGCCGACTGTCTTCACCGAGCTGCCCAAGCTGCTGGAACGCGCCGGTCCCGGGCCTGTCCGTCCAGACGGCACCACCGCCGGGCCGATCACCGGCATCTTCACCGTGCTGGTGGACGGCGACGACCACAACGAGCCCATCGCCGACGCCGTGCGGGGCATCCTCGACGGCCACATCGTCATGGAGCGCGCCATCGCCGAGCGCGGGCGCTTCCCGGCGATCAACGTGCTGAAGTCGATCAGCCGGACCATGCCGGGCTGCCACGAGCCGCACGAGCGCGAGATCGTCAAGCACGCCCGCCAGGCCCTGTCCTCCTACGCCAACATGGAGGAGCTGATCCGCATCGGCGCCTACCGCGCCGGCGCCGATCCGCAGGTGGATCGCGCCATCGAACTGAATCCGGCCCTTGAAGCCTTCCTCGCCCAGGACAAGGACGAGGCCACCTCCCTGGACGAGAGCTTCGAGCGCCTCGCCAACATCCTGATGGGTGAAGCCGGATGAGCTGGGCCGACAGCCTGATCAAACTCACGGCCTACGAGGTCGAGGTGCTGCAGAAGCGCCTCTCGGAAATCGTCGACCGCCGCGTCCAGGCCGAGATGAAGCTGGTCCTGCTCGAGGCCGAGGGAGAGGCCGAGGCCGCCCACGCCCGCTACGACGCCGACGCCGGATGGTATCAGCTGGGCTTCCTTGACGGCCTGCGGGCGCGCAAGGCCAACGCCCAGATCGAGATCGACCGTATCGGCCTGGAAGAAGCCGGCGCCCGCGACGCGCTCGCCCAGGCTTTCGAGGATCAGAAGAAGTACGAGCAGGTGGCCGAGAACATGCGGCTGGCTCGCGTCAAGGAAACCGCCCGCCGGGAAACCGCCGCCCTCGACGAGCTCGGCCTGCGCCGAGCCGGTTCCCGCGGCTGGTGAGTCTCGACCGCCGCATTGTCCTGGCCGGCGCGCTTGCGCTGTCCGCCTGCAACCGCCGCGCGGATGCGCAGACCGCCCCCGTCGACCTCCCGCCCCTGAAGTCGGTCGCCAGCTTCCCGGTTGGCGCCTGCGTCCAGGCCGCCCAGCTCGCCGACCCCGCCTTCGCCGCCCTGGTCGCGGCGCAGGCCTCCCAGCTGACGCCCGAGTGGGAGATGAAGATGGAGTACAACGCCGCCGACGACGGCGCGTTCCGCTTCGAGGCGCCGGACGCCATCGCCGCCTTCGCCCGCGCTCACGGCCAGAAGCTCTTCGGCCACACCCTGGTCTGGTACGCCCAGAACCCGCCCGCCTTCGAGCGCCTGGACGAGCGCCGCATCTCGTTCGCCGACGCCTACCGGAACTACATCACCGCCGTGGTCGCCCGGTATCGGGGGGTGGCCTGTGGCTGGGACGTGGTCAACGAAGCCGTCGCCGAGGACGGGAACGGCTGGCGCGACAGCCTGTGGAGCCGGCGGCTTGGCCCGCTCGATCACATGGTCCTGGCCTTCCGACACGCCAAGGCGGCCGACCCCACAGTCCCCCTGTTCCTCAACGACTACAATCTCGAAAGCCTGCCGGCCAAGCGGACGACGTTCCTGAAGCTCGCCGAGGCCCTTCTGAAGGCCGGCGCCCCGCTGTCTGGCCTCGGGACCCAGACCCACGTCGCCGCCGACCTGGCGCCCGGTGCGATCCGCGCGGCGATCCGCGACCTGGCCAGCCTGGGCCTGCCGATCCATGTCTCGGAGATGGACGTCTCGATCGTCCGCGCCCGCGGCCTGCTGAAGGATCGAGGCGACCTGGAGGCCAGGCAGGCCCGCCTCTACGCCGAGGCGGCGGAGGCGTTCTCCGACCTCCCGGCCCGGCAGCGGTTCGCGTTCACCCATTGGGGCCTGCGCGACACCGACTCCTGGCTGAGGCGCGAGAATCCCGCCGACACGCCCCTGATGTTCGACGCGGAAGGCCGTCCCAAGGCCGCGGCGGCGGCCTGGGAGCAGGGGCTTCGTTCCTGAGCGCCTGACCGTCAGAGGGCGGCGTCGACCGTCCGGGGCCCGACGCGCTCTCGCCAGACGCCGATCCTGGCGCGCGCAAGGTAGTCGGCCTGCATCTCGGCGGTCATCACCTCCACCATGAGCGCGTTCTCGAGCCAGAATTCGATGACGTCGAACAGGCCGCCGCGCGAGCACAGCACAGTCCGCCAGCCCTCCCGCGCCCCGATCGCCAGGATCTCGTCGGCGGACCGGCTCGTGGCGACGGCGAGGTGGAAGCAGCCGAAACGGCTCGGCGCCGGATCCAGGCGCGGGCGCGCCATGCCCTCGCCTTCGCCCGGCGCGATGGTCTGGTCGCGCGGATAGACCTCCACCGTGGTGTTGCGGTCGTCGCCGGCCATGGCGACGAAGGCCCCGGGCCAGGGTGGGAAGCGGAAGGCTTCGCCGTCCCAGATCTCCGCGAGGACGCGCGCGACGTTCTCCGGATCGTCCGCCGGGATTGAGGCATGGAAGATCATTTCTGAGCTCCGGGGTTCGATGGTTTGCAGGAGGGTTCGGGGGTGCGCCTGGCGGCGTCCGCCAGAGTGGCGACGGCCTGGGCCACCACCCGCCCGGCGGCGTCGCCCTCGATGCCCCAATAGTCCTTGAGCGCCTGCCAGGCGGGCGCGGAGCCCAGCAGGTGGACGAGGGCGCAGAGTTCCGTGAATTGCGGCTCCGGCAGCTCGCCGACCGCCTCGGCGACAACGCGGCGGATGCCGGCCTGGCGCTCGGCGTTCAGCCTCAGCCGCGCCTCGTGCGCCTGGGACGAGTTCATCACCGCGCGCAGCACGGCCTCGCGTCGGTCCATTTCGGCGAAGGCGGCGGGCCGGGTCGCCAGGTAGTCCGCCCAGCTCCGAGTGGAGGTCGCGATCCCGAGGCTCTGCTGGACCCTCCGCCAGAACGCCTCCAGCAGGGCGTCCTTGGTGGGGAAGTGCCGGTAGACCGTGCGGTCCGAGACCCCGGCCTCCTGCGCGACCTGCATGAAGGTCAGCTCGTCGAGCCCGCCGTCCTGGAGGCGGCGTTCGACCGCGTCGAGGATCGCCTCGCGCGTGGCCAGCTTGTGGCGCTCGTGGAATGTAAGGCCGTGTTCCATGTCAGTGCAGCTGACATATGTCAGTAAGACTGTCAAGGAACGAGAGTCGACGACCCCGTCGGCTAAAGGGTCACGGACCCCTTGAACATCGGTGCGCAGCCGCCGCCGACCGTGGCGCGGACGCCGTCGGCGGCCCGGTGAGCGGTGACCTTCAGGCGGCTCGGCCGCTTCATCTCCACGCCCTGGATGATGTCGTAGGCCGCGCTCTCCTGGTCGGTCAGGGACAGCAGCAGCGCGCCCAGGGTCGCGTTGGCGCTGCCAGTGGCGGCGTCCTCGAAGGTGCCGGTCAGGGGCGAGAACATCCTGGCCCGGATTTGGTCGCCGTCCCGAGCGTAAAGGTGCAGCGACAGGCGCATGGAGAAGCCTTCGACGCCGTCAGCCAACTTGCGGAAGCTGCCGGCGTCCGGCGCGGCCCGGGTCAGCGCCTCGGGCGTCACCTGGGCGAACACGAAGTCCACCCCCACCGACGCCTGGATCGGTTCGTGGCCGGCGGTCAGCACCTCGCCCGGCGCGATCCCCGCGCAGGCGGCGACCTGTTCCGGTGTGAACCGCACGCCGGTCGACAGGGCCTGGGGCGCGGCGATGGCGGCGCCGGTGAGGGCGCCCGCGCCGTCGCGCTCGACCCTGACCTCGACCAGTCCGGCCAGTTCCTCGAACACCAGGAGACCGTCCCGGTCTCGCCCCATGTCCGCCAGCACGTAGCCCGTGCCGACGTTGGGGTGCCCCGCGAAGGGCATCTCGGCGCTGCGGTTGAAGATCCGCACATTGGCGGTATGGGCCGGGTCCTTGGGCGGCAGGACGAAGGTGGTCTCGCTGAGATTGAACTCGGTGGCCAGGGACTGCATCTCGGCGTCCGACATGCCCCGCGCGTCGGGGAACACGGCCAGCTGGTTGCCGCCGAAGCGGCGGTCGGTGAACACGTCCAGGGTCACGAAATCATAGGTCGGCATGTCGAGGCTCCTCGCGGGCCGCACGCTTGCCACGACTTATGGAAATAGCCAAGTGGCTAATTGTTGTCTTCCGTCGGGACGGGGGTCAGCCCAGGTCCTTGACCATGAAGTAGCGCGGGAACGCCGGCTTGGCGCCGTCGATCTGCCCGAACACCCGGAACCCCAGCTTCTCGTAGAACGGCCGGGCCTGGAACGCGAAGGTGTCGAGCCACATGGTCTGGCAACCGCGCGCGCGGGCCTCGGCCTCGGCCTGGGTCATCAGATCGCGGCCCAGTCCCGATCCGCGATGGCCCTCCGGGGCGACCAGCATGTCCACATAGAAGCTGCCCCAAAGCGACCGGGCCCAGAGGCCGCCCATGACGGCGTCGCTGTCGGGGTCGCGCAGCAGCAGCGAGAAGGTCCTGGACTCGCAGTCCCCGACCATCTTGACGTTGAAGGCCTTCAGGACTTCCCAGAGCTGGAGATAGGCTTCCTGCGGCGGGTCGTCCGACCGCACCAGGACAGGAGCCTTTCCGCCGCTCATGGCTGGCGGTTTGCCGGCGGAACCGGAGGGGCGGCGCGGACCGAGGCCTCGGCGTCGGTGGCTTGGCGGATGGCGTGCAGGTCGTCGCTCAGCCGGAACAGGGCGACGTAGAGCTCGCAGAAGGATCGCCAGAGCAGGACCAGCGCCGCCACCACCAGAAGTCCGCCCACCAGTACGCCGGCGGCCAGCAGCAGGCCCATCAGCAGCTCCTCGCGGAGCGCGACGCCCACTGCGGTGCCGATGAAGCCGAAGGCGATCAGGGCGATCACGCCCAGTCCGGCCCAATAGATCAGGTGGATGACCTGATTGGTCATCAGCCGCTCGAAGGTCAGCAGGTCCCAGAACAGGGTGGCGCTGAGGCTGCTGCGCTGCGGTGTCGGTTTAGGCTGGCGCATAGAGGTCCCAAGGCGGGGATTCGAAAAGCGGTCCCGTTGGGCAAACCGCTATCAGCCGCCAAGCCGTGCTGCAACGGGCCAAAGGTCGCCGGTCGCCTCCCGTCAGATCATCCCAACCGTCTTCAGGCGCGCCTTGGGGTGGACCTCGTTCTGACTGAGGACCGGTGTCTGGCCGCGGAAACGCTCGATGATCGAGCGGACATAGGGGCGGATCTGGGGGCTGGTCAGCAGGACGGGGGAGTCTCCGGCCAGGGCGGCGCGCTCGAACGCCTCGCGGACGCCGCGGATGAATTCCTGCAGCCGCGACGGGGCCATGGCGAGCTGCTTCTCGTCGCCCGCGCCCACCAGGCTGTCGGCGAAGGCGTTCTCCCAGTCGGCCGACATGGTGATGATCGGCAGGGAGCCGTCGTCGCCGCGATGCGAGAACGACAGCTGCCGCGCCAGCCGCGAGCGGACCTGCTCCACCAGCAGGGTGATGGACTGGGTGTGCGGGGCGGCTTCGCCGATGCCTTCCAGGATCGCCGGCAGGTCGCGGATCGAGACCCGCTCGCGCAGCAGGGCCTGCAGCACCCGCTGGATGGTGGTGGCCGAGACGACACTGGGGATCAGGTCCTCGACCAGCTTCTTCTGCTCGGCCGGCATGTCCTTCAGCAGCTTCTGGACCTCGGCGTAGGACAGGAGGTCCGGCATGTTCTCCTTGAGGATCTCGGTCAGATGCGTGGTCAGCACCGTGGCCGGATCGACGATGGTGTAGCCGCGGAACGTCGCTTCCTCGCGCAGGCTGTCGTCGATCCAGGTGGCCGGCAGGCCGAAGGCGGGCTCGCGCATGTGCTCGCCGGGCAGCTCCACCTGGCCGCCGCGGGGGTCCATGGCCATCAGGTGGCCCAGGCGGACCTCGCCGCCGCCGGCCTCCATCTCCTTGATGCGGATCATGTAGCCCTGGGAGGCCAGCCGCATGTTGTCCAGGATGCGCACGGCCGGCATCACGAAGCCGAAGTCGGCGGCGAGGGTCTTGCGCAGGGCCTTGATCTGGTCGGTGAGCCGGCGGCCCTCCAGGTCGTTGATCAGCGGCAGCAGGCCGTAGCCCAGCTCGATCTTGATCTCGTCTATGGCCAGGGTCGCGCTGATCGGCTCTTCCTCGGCCTCCGAGCGGGGCGCTGCGGGAACCAGGTCGGACTCTTCCGGCTCATCGATCGCGATCGAACGGCGCCAGGCCAGGGCGCCGGCGCCCACCGAAAGCAGGGCGAACGGGATGATCGGCATGCCGGGAATGAGGGCCAGGACGCCGGAGGCGGCCGAGACCATGCCCAGGCTGATCGGGTTCATGGCCAGCTGGGCCACCAGGGCCTTGTCGGCCGAGCCTTCGACGCCGGCCTTGGAAACCAGGAAGCCGGCGGCGATCGAGATGATCAGGGCCGGGATCTGGCTGACCAGGCCGTCGCCGATGGTCATGATCGTATAGGTCGAGGCCGCCGTGCCGATCGGAACGTGGTGCTGCAGCACCCCGATCAGGATGCCGCCGATCACGTTGATCGCCACAATGATCAGGCCGGCGACGGCGTCGCCGCGCACGAACTTCGATGCGCCGTCCATGGCCCCGAAGAACGTCGACTCCTGTTCCAGCTCCTTGCGGCGGAGCTTGGCGGTCGCCTCGTCGATCAGGCCCGACGACAGGTCGGCGTCGATGGCCATCTGCTTGCCGGGCATGGAGTCCAGGGTGAAGCGGGCGGCCACTTCGGCGATCCGCCCGGAACCCTTGGTGATGACCACGAAGTTCACGATCACCAGGATGGCGAAGACGATGAGGCCGATGGCGAAATTGCCGCCGGTCATCAGCCGCCCGAAGCTCTCGATCACCTTGCCCGCGCCGTGCGCGCCCTCGTGTCCGTGACCCAGGATCAGCCGGGTCGAGGCGATGCCCAGGGCAAGCCGGAAAAGGGTGGTGACCAGCAGGACGGTCGGAAAGGCGGTGAACTCCAGCGGCCGCCTGATGAACAGCGAGGTCATCAGGATCAGCACGGCCGAGGTGATGGAGATCGCCAGCAGCGCGTCCAGCAGGAACGCCGGGACGGGCAGGATCAGCAGGACGATCACGCCGATGACGGCGATGGCCATCGCCACCTCGCCCTTGGCGAGCCAGCCGACGACGTCGCGCCCCGAGGGGCGGGTACCGCCAAAGAAGCTGGTGTCAGCCATGGGTCAGGTCACGCTGCATTGGATCCCATCTGCGGCGCCGGCACCGAGATCCCGGCCTCGGTGTATTCCTTCAGCTTGTTCCGCAGGGTGCGGATCGAGATGCCCAGGATGTTGGCCGCGTGGGTGCGGTTGCCGAAGCAGTGCTCCAGGGTGTCGATGATCAGCTGCTGCTCCATGGCCGCCACGGTCTGGCCCACGAAGGCGCGGGTGGCGGCCTCGGCGGCGTTGGCGGCGGCCTGGGCGGTGCGGGTCCCGGC
>DASUIJ010000201.1:0-10260 GCA_036279815.1 Phenylobacterium sp.
CGCCAGGCCACTTCCCCGACCGACCTTCGACGCCATGTCGTGCGGCTGAGCGGCGAGCTGCTCCTGGGAACCGCGCGCCTGATCGCCGAGGCGGTGGATTCGGATATGGTGACCGGCTGCATCTTCCTGGCGATCATGCGGGCCAATGTGCGCGACATCACCCGCGCGAGCCAGGACACGGGGGCCTATTCCGGACTGCCGGACATTCCGCCGGACGCCCTGCGCCATCCGGTCAGCGTCTACGCGATCGCGCGGGAGATGAAGATCCCCTACGAGACCGTCAGGCGGCACGTGGCGAAGCTGGCGGCCGCCAATCTCTGCCGGCGCGTCGAGGATGGCCTGGTGGCGCCGCAGGAGGTCTTCCAGACCCCGCGCATGATGCGGGCGGTGGAGGAGAACTGGAAGCTGACTCTGTGGTTTCTGAAGGCGTTGGCGGAACATGGGATCGAGGCCCCGCCCCGTCCCGGCGCGCCCCGCGGGGCGGACATGAGCCGGCAGGTCCTGCGACTGTCGATCGGGATGTTCCTCGACGCCATGGCGCGCCTGACCGAGCAGATCCAGCTCGACCTCGTGCACGCCGTCCTCTACGTGACGATCGCCCAGGCCAACGTGCGGCACCTGACCACCGACTTCGCCCGCGCCGAGCCCTTCGCCAGCCTCGAAGCGCCGCCGCCGGACAGCGAACGGCGCCCGGTCAGCGTCTACGCCGTGGCTCGTGAGATGCGCCTTCCCTACGAGACGGCGCGCCGGCACGTCGGCCGGATGATGAAGATGGGCCTGTTGGTCCGCATGCCGGATGGCGGCCTGATCACGCCGTCGTCGCTGCATAGGAGTCCGCGGTGGGTCGCCGCGACCCATGACAGCTGGCGCTCCATCGAGGGCTATCTGGGCGACCTGGCCCATATCGGCGTGACCGCGCGCAGCGCCTGAGCGCGCCCGACAAGACTATGGCGCCGCACGGCGAGGCGCCCTAAGTCGCGAGGCTCATCCCGGAGCCCGCCGTGACCGCCGCGCCCACGCCCGTCGCTGACCATGCCGCGGCCCAGAGCAACGGGCTGGGCATCGCGCTTCGGGTGGCCGCCATGTTCTGCATGGCGGGCCTCGGCGCCCTGGTGAAGTGGTGCTCCGGCCGCGGTGTCCCCGTGCTGGAGATCATCTTTTTCCGCAACGCCTTCGCCTTCGTTCCCGTGCTGATCTATGTGGGGCGCACCAGCGGCTTCGCGGTCCTGAAGACCAGGCGGCCCGGCGGACATCTGACGCGTTCGGCCATCGGGCTGGCCGCCATGGTCTGCGGGTTTTCCGCCCTGGGGCTGCTGCCGCTGACCCAATCAACGGCGCTGTCCTTTTCATCGCCCCTGTTCATGACAGCGCTCTCGGCCCTGGTGCTGAAGGAGCCGGTGGACTCGCATCGGTGGGCGGCGGTGGCGGCGGGATTCGCCGGCGTTCTGATCATGGTGCATCCCGACCCCTCCCACTTCGCCGGGGTGGGCGTGGTCTTCGCCCTGGTGGGGGCGCTGGCGGCGGCGGGGGCGATGACCGCCATCCGGGAGATCGGCCGGACCGAGCCCGGCCCCACCATCGTCTTCTATTTCACCCTGGCGGGCGCCGTCCTCGGCCTGGCCAGCCTGCCCTTTGGCTGGGTGATTCCTGATCCCCTGACCCTTGGCCTCCTGATCCTGGGCGGACTGGTCGGAGGCGTGGGGCAGCTGTTGCTGACCGAGGCCCTGCGCCGGGCGCCGGTGGCGGTGGTCGCTCCGTTCGACTACAGCCAGCTGATCTGGGCGAGCCTGCTGGGCTTCTTCATCTGGGGCGAGACCCCTCAGGTCCTGACGATCGTCGGGGCGGCGGTGGTGGCGGCCAGCGGAATCTACATCCTGTGGCGGGAAACCCGGCGCTTCCGCGTCTCGTGACACCCATCTTCGGGATTTCCGTCGGCGCCCCGCTCGGGTTAGGCTGGCTGCTCCACGTTGGGGGAAGGGCAACCGCGCGTGACCGCCGCAGCGCCATCGCCGCCGACCCGGCCCGCCGCCTTGCGCGCGCGCCTGGTGATGCTGGTCCTGACCGTGCTGATCCCTGCCTTGCTGGCGGCCGGCCTGCTCCTGCTCAACGCCTATCGCGAGGAACGCAAGTCGATCTCGCGGCAGATGAGCGGCACCGCGCGGGCCCTGGCCCTGGTGGTCGACCGGCAGATCGGCCAGGATCGTGTGCTGCTGGAGGCGCTGGCCACTTCGCCCGCCCTGAAAGCCCATGACTGGGCCGCCTTCGACGCCCAGGCGCGCGAGGCGACGCGCGGCGGCGAAAACTGGGTGGCGGTCGCCTCGGCGGACGGCGTCCAGCACGTCAACACCCGCCTCCCCCGCGGCGAGGCCCTGCCGGCCAGCGCCAACGACGGCATTTCCTGGTCCGGCCGCCCGGGCGAGTCGTTTCGGGTCTCGAACCTGTTCAAGAGCCGCCTGAGTCAGAGCGCGATCCTGGCGGTGGAGCTGCGCCTTCCGCAGCCGGACGGCTCGAACCTCGAACTGGCTTCCCTGCGCGAGGCCTCCAGCTTCGACCGCATCTGGCGTGACCAGAACTATCCGCCCGCCTGGGTCGGCTCCATCATCGACGCCCGGGGGGTGATCGTGGCCCGTAACCGCGACGCCGACGTCCGGGTCGGCATGTCGGCCTCGCCCGGCATGATCCGGCGGTTGCAGAGCGCCGCCACCGGTGTCGCGGAAACCGTGACCCTCGACGGGATCGAGAGCCTCTCCGCCTGGAGCCGCGCGCCGGACTACGGCTGGTCCGTGGTGGTGGCGGCGCCCCGCACCGAAGTCAGCGGCGAGGCGCGACAGTCGCTGACCTGGGCCGGGCTGCTGGGCCTGGCGTTCCTGATGATCGGCGTGGGTTCGGCCGGACTGGTGGCCCGCCGCCTGGTGCGTCCGGTGGAAGCGCTGGCCGACAACGCCCTGGCCTGGGCGGAAGGAAATCCGATCCCGGCGTCGCCCAGCGGGGTGCGGGAGTTCGACGCTCTGGCCGCCAGCCTGTCCCAGGCGAGCCTTGCCGTCGCAGATCATCAGCGGGAGCTCAAGGACCTTAACGCCACCCTGGAAATGCGCGTCGCCCAGCGCACGCAGGAACTGGCGGAGGCCAGCGAGACTCTGGTCCAGGCGCAGAAGATGGAAGCCATCGGCCGGCTGACGGGCGGTGTCGCCCACGACTTCAACAACCTGCTTATGGCCGTGCTGGGAAATCTGGATCTCCTGGCGCGTCGCATCGACGACCCGAAGCTCCGCAAGTATGTCGATCAGGCGCGGGCCGCCGGGGAGCGCGGGGCGAAGCTGACGGCCCAGCTGCTGGCCTTCGCCCGCCGCCAGCGCCTGGAGCCCAGGCCCATCGACGTGGCGTCGGCCCTGAGCGCGGCCGCCGACATGCTGCGGTCCACCCTTGGCGGCGGCCACGCCGTCGACTGCGAGGCGGCGCCGGACCTCTGGCCCGCTATCGGCGACGTCACTCAGGTGGAACTGATGATCGTCAACCTGGCGCTCAACGCCCGGGACGCCATGCCGGCCGGCGGGCGCATCTCGATCTCGGCGGCCAATGTCCGGCTCAGCTCCGCCTCCGCGCGGCCGGAGTCACCGCCGCCGGGCGACTATGCGGTGGTCACCGTAGCCGACACGGGCGAGGGCATGCCGGCCGAGGTCATGGCCCGGGTCTTCGAACCCTTCTTCACCACCAAGCCCCCGGGCAAGGGATCGGGCCTGGGCCTGCCGCAGGTGCTGGGGCTGGCCAAGCAAATGGGCGGCGGGGTGGAGATCGAGACCGCGCCGGGGCAGGGGACGATCGTGCGGGTCTACCTGCCGAGGTCGGAGCGGGACGCGACGGTCGAAACGGCGCCGGCCGCCGACCTGATGGCGCTGAAGCGCCTGCGGGTGCTGCTGGTCGACGACGACCCCGACGTGAGGATCATCACCGTCCAGATCCTGGAGGAAATGGGCTGCAAGGTCACCGCGGCGGACAGCGGCGAGGCGGCGCTCGAGTTGGCGCGCCGGGGCGTCCCGTTCGACGCCGCCCTGGTGGATTTCGCCATGCCCGGGCTGAACGGGGGCGAGACCGCGCGGCGGCTGCGCGACCTGGAGCCCGGCCTGCCGGTGGTGCTGATGAGCGGCTATGCGGATCTTCAGGACCTGGCGGAAGCGTGGACGGGGCCCGTGCTGCGCAAGCCGTTCAGCTCCCATGACCTCGCCTGCGAAATCGCACGGGTCACGGCGCCGGCGACGGTCGCGCCTTGACCGGACCGGTGCGTCAACAAAGCCTGAATTGACACACCCGGGTTACGGGAAGAGTCTCCACCCTGGGGCGGAAGGCGCGGACGGGCGACGGGCCCGCGAGGCGTCGGATCGTCCGAGTTGGAGACCCGCCATGTTCAGGGCATGGGTGATCGCCGGCGTCGCGGCGCTGGCCTTTTCGGCGGCGGGACAGGCCCGCGCCGCGGTGACCGTGATCGGCGGCGGCATGGCCCAGGCCTGCTCGGAGGCCGCCCTCGGCGGCGAGACCGACCTCAAGTTCCAGGAGATCTGCTCCCAGGCGCTGGAGACCGAGTTCCTGAACAACCGCGACCGGGCGGGCACCTTCATCAATCGCGGCGTCCTGAAGCTGCGGCGCGGCTCCTATGTCGAGGCCACCCGTGACTTCAACCAGGCGGTGCGGATCAAGCCCGACATGGGCGAAGCCTATGTGAACCGCGGCGCCGCCGCGGTGGGGCAGCGGCTCTACGCCCAGAGCCTGGACGACCTCAACAAAGGCCTTGAACTGGGCGTCAAGGAGCCGGCCAAGGTCTACTACAACCGCGCCCTGGCCTATGAGGGCATGGACGATCCGAAGTCCGCCTATTTCGACTATCAGAAAGCCCTGGAGATCGATCCGGCGTGGGACGCGCCGCGCGAGCAGCTCACCCGCTTCAGCGTCTCGCGGCGCTGAGGACCGGATCGGCAGGACCGGGAGCCCGCGTCATGGTCACGCGATCCGCCCTCCGACTTGTCCCGCTGCTGATGCGTCTGGCCGCGAGTCCGGCGGCGGCGCAGGACCCCACGTCCAATACCTTCCTGCAGATGCGCGAGACCGACCTCATCGCCCAGCAGGAGCTGGCCCGGCAGCGCGATATCGCGCTGCGCAACGATCTCAACGCCCTCGACGCCCGGCTGCGCACCCTTGAGAACCTCCGCAACCTGGAGGCCAACAATCTGCAGATCCGCCTGCCCGAGCCGGTGGTCCCGCCCCGCGCCCTGAGCCCTTCCCAGGTCGCCCTCGACCAATTTCCGTCCATTCCCGACGCGGCCCTGGCGGCCTCCCGCGAGCGGGTGCGCGCCGCCAGCCGCAACAGGCGCTGACAGGCCGGCCGATCCGCCGCATCCTCGACCGCGCCCCATGCGTTGAGCGCAGGGCGAAGCGGAAGAGGATGAACCCATGCGCTGGGAAGGCGGCCGCCGTGGCGGCAACATCGAGGATCGGCGCGGGCTCGGCCCGATCGCGACCGGCGGCATCGGCTTGGGCGGACTGGTGCTGGCCGCCATCGGCTATTTCGTCTTCGGGATCAGTCCCTCGGACACCCTGCGGGCCGTCGACCAGGCCGGCGGCGTCCAGCAGGAGCAGCAGCAGGGTGTGCGCGGCACGCCCAAGGACCGGGACGCTCAGTTCGTCGACGTCATCGAGCAATCCACCTACGACGTCTGGACGCCGATCTTCCAGAAGGCCGGACGCACCTACGAACGTCCCGCCGGCGTGGTGATCTACAGCCAGGCCACCGGCACCGGCTGCGGGATGGGCCAGTCGGCCATGGGGCCGTTCTATTGTCCGCAGGACCAGCGGGTCTATCTGGACCTCGCCTTCTGGGAGGAACTCTCCAACCGGTTCGGCGCGCAGGGGGAAGCCGCGCGCGCCTATGTCATCGCCCACGAGATCGGCCACCACGTCCAGCAGCTCACAGGCCAGTCCGACAAGGCCCGGCGCATGGGCGCCAGGGGCGCCGAGTCGGGCTCGGTGCGGCTGGAGCTTCAGGCCGACTGCTACGCCGGCGTCTGGGCCGCGCATGCCGGCCAGGCGTCGGGCGGGCAGGTGGCGCTGGATCCCAAGGATGTGGAAGACGGCATGCGCGCCGCCTCGGCGGTGGGCGACGACACCCTGCAGAAGCAGACCCAGGGCCAGGTGATGCCCGACGCCTTCACCCACGGCACCAGCGCCCAGCGCATGCGCTGGTTCAGGGCCGGCGTCGAAAGCGGCGATCCCGGCGCCTGCAACACCTTCGCGACGGACCGGCTCTAGGCGTTTGACGCGCCGAAGATGCGCAGGGCGGCGTGCTGCAGCAGCATGATCGTCTTGGCGTCGTGGATTTCGCCGCTATCCACCATCGCCATGGCCCTGTCGAACGGGAGCTCCATCACCTCGATGTCCTCGCCCTCGTCCGCGTGGCCGCCGCCGTCGGAGATGCGATCCGACGGGGCGTAGCGGCCGACGAAGAAGTGCAGCTTCTCGGTCACCGAGCCGGGGCTCATGAAGGCCTCGAACACCTTGCGCACGTCGCGGACACGGTAGCCGGTCTCCTCCTCCACCTCGGCGCGGATGCGCTCGTCGGGACCGGCGTTGTCCAGCAGGCCGGCCGGCGCCTCGATCAGCAGATCGTCCTCGCCGTTGACGAAGGCGGGAAAGCGGAACTGCCGCACCAGGATCACCGTCCGACGGACCTCGTCGTAGAGCAGGATCACCGCGCCGTCGCCGCGGTCGTAGGTCTCGCGGCTCTGGGTCTGCCAGGTCCCGTCGTTGCGGAGGAACGCGAAGGTGGTCTTCTTCAGAACGTACCAGGCGTCGGAAAGCACCGTCACTTCCTGGATGCGCACGCGGTCGCGGATGCTCATGGACGCCGATCCTTGTTGGGTGGCCGCGGCCGACTAGCCTTCCAGGACCGGCATGGGCTCCAGGCCCAGGCACACGGCGACGCAGCGCCTGGCCAGCAGTTCGCCGGCGTCCAGCAGCGGCGTCTTGAGGTCGGCCTGGCTCAGGACCAGGGGAACCTCCGTGCAGCCGGCGATGATCGCCTCGGCGCCCTCGGCGACCAGAATCTGGGCCAGGTCGGCCATCCCCTGGCGGACCTTGGGCCCGGTGTCGCCGCCCTTGATCTTGTACAACAGCGCCATGAAGCCCTCCTGGGCCTCCGGCGGCAGGGTGACGAGGCCCATGCCCTGGGCGGCCAGGTACTCCCGGTAGAGCCGGATCGCCGGCTTCGTCCCCAGCACCCCGGCGCGACGGGCGCCCGTGTCCCGCGCGGCCCGCGCCGCCGTGCCGATCATGTCGATCAGCGGCAGGCCGGCCGAGCGGCTGATCAGGTCCGCGTAGGCGTGGGCGGTGTTGCAGGCGATGGCCAGGACGTCGGCCCCGGCGCCGCGCAGGGCGCCGCCCATCTCCGCCAGCACCGGGCCGGGCTTGGCGAAGGGGTCGTTTCGGTCCGGCACCTGGGGATTGATGTCGACGATCACCCGGATGTGGTCCTGGTCGCGCTCGGCCGGGGTGAAGGCCTGGAGCTTGGCCAGGAAGTCGAGGGTGGCGGCGGGGCCCATTCCGCCCAGGACGCCCAATACCTTGCTCATGCCAGATGGCCCTCCAGGACCGAGGCGTAGCCGGACAGGCCCTGGGCGCCGCCGGTGTGCAGGAAGACCACGGTCTCGTCCTTGAAATGGCCCTTGCGGGTGAGGTCGATCAAGCCCTTCATCGCCTTGCCGGTATAGACCGGGTCCAGCAGCAGGGCCTCGGTGCGGGCGATCAGCTTCAGGGCGTCGATCACCGCGTCGTCCGCCAGTCCATAGCCCGCGCCGACATAGTCGCAATTGGCCACGGTCATCTCGCGGGCGACCCGCTCGCCGTGGCCCAGCATCTCCGCCGTGGCCACCGCCAGCTTGTGGACATTGGCCTCCTGGGCCTCCTGGGGCGCGCGCACGCCGATGCCGAGGACCGGGATGTCGGCGCCCACCAGGGCCAGGCCCGCCACCAGGCCGGCATGGGTGCCGGCGCTGCCGGTGGCGGTGATGATCCTGTCGATGACGAGACCCTGGGCGTTGGCCTGGGTCACCAGTTCGATGGCGCAGTCCACATAGCCCAGGGCGCCCACGGTGTTGGAGCCGCCGCCGGGGATCACATAGGGCTTGCCGCCCCTGGCCTTCACCTCGTCGGCGACCTGCGCCAGGGCCGCGTTCATGTCGCTGCCGGCCGGCACGTTGCGCAGCTTGCCGCCCATCAGCCGGTCGAGGAGCACGTTGCCGGAGGTGTTGTAGTCGACGGCGTTGGTCGCGACCCGCTCTTCCAGGATGATCTCGCAGGCCATGCCGTAGCGGGCGGCGGCGGCGGCGGTCTGGCGCACATGGTTCGACTGCACCGCGCCCTGGGTGACCAGGGTGTCTGCGCCCTGGGCCAGGGCCTCGCCCAGCAGGAATTCCAGCTTGCGGGTCTTGTTGCCGCCGCCGGCCAGGCCGGTGCAGTCGTCGCGCTTGACCCAGAACCTGGAGCTTCCGCCGAGCGCTTCGCTGAGCCGGGGCATGGGCTCCAGCGGCGTGGGAAGGTGGGCGAAACGGGCGCGGGGGAACCGGGCGAGATGCATGAGGGACTCCTTACGCCGCCTCCCTAGCACGCCCCGGCGAAGGTCGGCGACGGTCAGGTTGAACACCCGGGCAGACACCCTCAGGGCGTCAGTCCGGCCTCGGTCAGCGCGGCGCGCACCAGGGTCCGGGCGATCTTGACCTGCATGCGCTCGATCTCCTCGTCCGACAGGTGACGGATGTCCCTGAGCACGGTGAAGGCATGGATTCCCAGGGTGACGCAGAGGGCCGAGACCAGGGACTTGAAGGCCTCCGGACCCATCGACTCGCGGACCGGCTCCAGCGCCCGCTCGATCCAGGCGTCGCGTACGCTCATCGGACCCAGCGGGTTCTTGTCCACGGACAGGCGCAGCAGGGTGCGAAGCTCGTCCTCCCGGGTCGCGCAGGTGCGCGCCATGGCGCTGGCCAGGGCCGCGATCCGCTCCACGGCGTCGGGGGTGGGGCCGGCGGACACCAGGGTCTCCTCCAGCGCGGGCCGGAGCGACTCCCACGTGGCGTCGGCCAACAGCTGGTCCTGCGAGGAGAAGTAGCGATAGGCGGTCCGGCGCGAGACGCCCGCGGCCGCGGCCACCTCCTCGATCGTCGGCCGGCGGCCGCCGCGGATCAGGTCCACGGCCGTGCGAAGGAGGTCGTTGTAGGTCCGAGCCTTCTGTTGGGCGCGACCGCCGTTCGTCTCTTGCAAGCACACTTCCCTTATGACACCAATGGCGCGTCATGGCACGGTCGTGCCATTTCAATAATCGGATGGGCTCCCCCGCCAATTCGATTGTGGGCGGGTCCGTAAAGCATGTCGAGTAACCGGAACCCGGGTCACGGCCCCGGGGCTTGTGATCGTCGGGCGGTCCAGGCGGAGCACCGGGCCTGCGCCCGTTTCGCCTCGGCGGCGCTTTGTCCCATCGGGCGTCGCGAGACGCGCCCACGCGCTTCCACCAACCCCCATTGGAACGGCGTGCATGTCTTCAAATCCGCGGCGGTTCCTGCCGCCCCTGTCCGCGTTGCTGGCGTTCGAGCATGCCGGCGTGCAACTCAGCTTCAAGCGCGCGGCCAGTTCGCTGGCCCTCAGCCCGTCGGCCGTCAGTCACCAGATCAGGAACCTCGAAGACCGGCTGGGCGTCCAGTTGTTCGCCCGTCGCGAGGGCGCCACACGGCTGACGGAGGCCGGCGAACGCTATCTTGAGGCTGTCAGCGCGGCGTTGAAGACCATTGAGTCCGCAACCAGCGCCATCCTGCAGGAGCGCCGCGACTTCCGCTCGGAGCTGAGGGTCAGCGCCCCGCCGCTGTTCACCAGCACCGTCCTGATGCCGGCGCTCGGGGACCTTGAGGCGTTCGGGGTGCTCGCCAAGCTTCACCTGGAGACCTTTCGCGGGCAGGGCGATTTCGAATCCTCAGGCGTCGACGTCGCGATCCGCCTGGGGCGGGAGCAGTGCGTGGGCCTGAGGCTCAATCCCCTGCTCGAGACCCATCGGCTGCCGGTCTGCGCGCCCAGCCTCGCCCACGGATGCCAGAGCCTCATGGACCTGGAGCGCCAGGCGCTGATCCACGTGGAGACCCAGCCCCATGCCTGGAGCCGATGGCTGGCGGACATGGGAGAGCCGGGCCTGCGGGGCGCCAGGGATGTCTGGGTCGACTCCGAGCCGGCGGC
>DASUIJ010000202.1:0-3961 GCA_036279815.1 Phenylobacterium sp.
TGGGCGTAGCTGGCGTGCAGGTCCCTGGCGATGGACGGGAAGGCCGGCGAGACCCCGGTGAGCGCCAGGAGCGTGGTGAAGTATCCCAGGCTCACGACGCCGACCACGGTCCACCGGCGGTCCGGCGGCGCAACTTCAGCCATGGCGGCTCCTCTACATCTGGATCTGGGGGGCGGCGGCAAGGTTCCGCGCCGGCCGCGGGCCGGCGCGGCGAGGTCCTAGAAGGTGTAGCGCGCGGAGACGCCGACCTGGCGCGGCCGGCTCGGCCAGCCGAGGTCCTGCACGCCGCCGCAGAACTCCTTCGCGCAGAACTCCTCGATGTGCTTCTCATCGAGGAGGTTGATGGCGTAGAGCGACAGCTTCCAGTCGTTCAGGTCGGCGATCAGCCGGGCGTTGACCAAATCGACCGGCGACTGCTTGTCGGCGTTGTCGACGTGCCAGTAGAGGCCTTCCTTGCGGGAGTAGTCGATGCGGGCCGTGACATCATGTCCGGCGAGCGTGGCCACGTACTGGGCCCCCAGGTTGAACGAGGACTGGTAGCCGCCCGGGGACTTGTTGCCCACGTACTTCGCGGTTCCGTCGAAGTTGTTGATCCGGCTGTGGTTCCAGCCGAGGCCCGCCGAGAGGTCGAAGGCGGACGTCACGTGCCAGTTCGCCGAGGCGTCCAGGCCGTAGAGCGTCGTGGACGGGATCGAGGTGATCCCCTGCACCGCCCCCGGCGCGAGGGTGAAGACCGCCTGATTCTTGAAGTCCGTGTGGTAGGCGGCCACGTCGAAGACCACCGTCCGCTCGAAGGCTGTCGTCTTCAGGCCCGCCTCGTAGCTCTTGGTGCGCTCCGCCTCGTAGACCAGCGGAAAGTAGGGGTTGGGCGCATTCAGCCCGCCGCTACGGAAGCCCTCGGCGTAGGTGGCGTAGACGCTGGCGCCCGGCTTGAACTTGTAGGCCAGGGAGACTTTCGGCTGCACGGCGTCGAACGAGACCGAGGTCGTGGCCGACCCTTTGAGTGCGTTCACCTGGTCCACCTTCTGGTGGTCGTAGCGCGCCGCCAGGGTGAGTTCGAGCTCCGGCGACAGGTCGATGTTCGTCTGGCCGTAAAAGGCGTAGGCCTTGGCCGTGTTGTTCGTGCGCGCCACCGGGATGGTCAACACGGGCCTGAAGCTCGAGTTGAGCGTATAGAGCGTCGTGACGATGTCGGGCTCGTTGCGCAGCCAGTAGGCGCCGACCGTGTAGCGCACCCGGCGATCCGACGTCGAGGTGAGCCGCAGGTCCTCACTGATCGCGCGGGCCGGGCGCAGCTGCATGGCCGACAGCGTCGGTTTGGGGATGCCTGCCCCCAGTTGCTCGTAGAGGTGGACCCGGGTCTCCGAATAGCTGCTGACCGAACTGAGGGTGCCGAGCGGCGTCACGTAGTCGGCCTTCAGCGACACGTCCGTCAGGTGCCGCGAACTGTCGGTCGCCAGGCCGGCCTGGACCGGGACGCTGGTGTTATTGGGACTGTCGTTACCCAGCGGAACGAAGGCGCCGCCGGTCTTCAGGTTGGCGTAGCTGCCCCGCAGGTCGAGCGTGAACGCCTCGGTCGGGGTGAACAGCAGCCGGCCCCGGACGTTCACCTCCGACACGCCGTCGACGTTGTGGCGGGTGGTGATGTTGTAGATCTGGCCGTCGGCCCGCCTGACGTCGGCGGCGACCCGGAAGAACAGCTTGTTGCGAATGATGGGCCCGCTGGACACCGCCTGCAGGGTGCGATCCTCGCCCTCGGCGTAGCCGGCCTCGACGACGTTCTCGAATTCGTTCGTGGGCCGCCGGGTGTGGATCAGGATCGCCCCGCCGATGGCGTTTCGGCCGTAGAGCGCCCCTTGCGGGCCCTTGAGGACCTCGACGCTCTCCAGGTCGAACAGCGGCTGGCGGATCTGGTCGGGCGAGGACAGCTGCACCCCGTCGATCTGGATGGCTACCGGCGGCTCGCCGTTGCGCACCTGGCCGATGCCGCGGATGTTGATCGTCACCAGGCCGGCGTCCTGCGAGGCCACCAGGGACAGGTTCGGCACCAGCCTGGCGATATCGGCCACCGACCTGGCGCCGGTGTTCTCGATCGTCTCGGCGGAGAACGAGTGGATGGTGTCCGGCACCTCCTGCAGGTTCTCGGCGCGGAAGCGGGCGGTCACGACGACCTCCTCCACGCTGGCGGCGGCCTCATCCCTCTTGGACTCGGCCGCATGGCCGGCGCCGCCCGACATCACGAGCGCGCTGACCCCCGCGGCCAGCCATAGCCGCCGGCTCGTCGCCGGCGCGGCCGTCGGCCGCGACATTCCCGGTTCGCACATCTTCATCATCTGCCCCCTCATAGGTCGCTCCGTTGTTGCGACGCGGCGCTCAGCCTCCGTCGCTTTTTGCTTCGGCCGTCCGGCGGAGCCGGCTGGCCTGCGGTTCACGCGTGCAGGCGAACGCGTTCGCCCGCGGCCTGGCAGGTACGCGCCAAGCCGGGTGGGGAAGCCAAGCCGGCTCCCCGGGAAACTGTCGGATGCCGAGTTAGGCCCGGCGGCGGGCCCGGCTAGGGGCCGGACACGGCGATCGCCTCCACCTCGACCAGGAGTTCGGGCAGGATCAGGGCCTTCACAAACACCAGGGTCGACGCCGGCCTGACGTCACCCAGGATGGCGGAGCGAACCTTGCCGAACGCCGGGTAGTCCTCCGGGTTGACGATGTAGACCGTGGTCTTGACGATGTCGGCGAAGCCCATGTCCGCGGACCTGAGCACCGCCGCGAGATTGGCGAACAGGAGCCGCGTCTGCTCCTCGATCCCCTCTGGGATGGCCTTGGCGGCCGTCCAGCCGACCTGGCCGGCGACGAAGAGCGTGCGGCCGCCCGCCGGAACTTCGACGCCGTCGCTGTAGGTCGCCGGGGCGCCGGCCGGATTATGCAGGATTTTCATATGGCTTCCGGCTCCTAGCGGATGAAGGCGGCGGACGGGTGGGCGCGGGGAAAGTCCCGCACGATCCCCAGATATCTGGCGAGAGTCCGGTCGTCCTTGGTCAGGACTCCCTGGCGATAGCGGATGGTGCTGAGCAGCGGCTGGTCCTCGCCAATGGTGCGCCAGGTCAGCGCGCGCATGGTCTCCAGCTGCTGCTCGGCGTCCGGGCCCTTCTTGACGAAGTAGGCGCCATAGACCTGGTGGTGGCCGGGTTCGTGCAGGGCGAAGCCGGTGATGGCCGCCGACCACTCGCCGCCGGACGTGCCCGTGCGCCAGAAGAAGCCGGTGCCGCGCAGGCCGACACGCCAATCGATCGGCACGCCGCCCTGATGGGCGCCCGTCAGGCGGTACTGCAGGCCATACGGGTCCCACTCGACCAGGTCGTGGGGATCCGGCGCGTCGAACTGGACCTTATGGACCGCCTTGATGTGCTGCATGTCCGGTGTGTTCGCGGCGAACACCCATGGATCGCAGGCGAAGGGCTCGGGGAACTTGTAGGTCTCGCCGATCAACTCGTCCGCGGCATAGGGGAGTTCCGGCAGGTCGAACAGGGGCGCGGTCCCGTTGAAGACCCAGACGATCCCCCATCGCTCCAGCGTCGGGAACCGGAACAGGCGCGCCGTTTTCGGCGGCGGGCTGCCGATCCCGGTCTTGGCGCAGAAGCCGCCTGCATCGTATTCCCAATGGTGGAAGGCGCACTGGACATGAGCACCGACCACCTTGCCCACGGCAAGGTCGGCGCCCAGGTGGGGACAGTAGGCGCTCATCACGCGCGCCACGCCGTCGTCGCCCCGGAAAATGATGACGCGGCCGTCGAGGAATCCGCGCCCGATCACCTGCCGGGCATCGACCTCCGTCGACAGGCAGATCGGATACCAGCTCTGGCGGAAGAGGCCATCCTCGCCCTCGGCCGGTATGTGCCGACGCACCGGAGGCTCCGGCGTGTCGCCCGCATTGTGGTCAGACCACTCAGGTGTGCCCGACTTCGTC
>DASUIJ010000203.1:0-4747 GCA_036279815.1 Phenylobacterium sp.
CGGGCGGAGCGCCGTGGCTTTCCTGGCCGCCGACCAGCTTGGGCGCGAAGTCGGCGCCGAACGCCGTCGTCCAGAAGCCGCCGTCGGTGGCGACAGTCACCGCGGCCGCCCACGGACCGACGATGGCCGCCATCAGGATCAGTCCCCAGGTCCAGCCGATGCCTTTCAGCCAGACGCCCTTGCGGTCCCAGGCCCAGAGCGCCAGGCAGGTCAGAGTCACGACCATCAGACCGACCGGCCCCTTGACCAGGATCGACAGCGACAGGCCGAGCCAGAACAGCAGCCGCACGCCCCATCCGGCCGGCGGGCCGTCGCGGGAGGCGGCGTAGAGCCGGGCCAGCGCGGCCATCGCCAGGGTCGTTGTTCCCGCCAGGACCGCGTCGGTCTTGGCGATGAACGCCTCGGTCGACAGCAGGAAGGTCGAGCCGAGGATGGCGCCGGCGAGCAGGCCCGTGGGACCGCCGAAGAACACGCTGGCGCCCCACGCGCAGGCCGCCGCCGCCAGCATCGCGCCGAGCAGCGAGGGCAGGCGATAGGCCCAGATCTCGCGGTCTTCAGCCTGCGACACAAGCGCCACGCTGGCGGCCTGCATCCAGTGGATGCCCACCGGCTTCTTGAAGCGCGGCTGATCCTGGAAGCGGATGACCACGAAGTCGCGGCTTTCCAGCATCTGCGCCGTCGCCTGGGCGAATCGGCTCTCGTCGCGGTCCAGCGGGGGCATGGCGAACACGCCGGGCAATCCCGCCAGGAAGGCGATCAGGGCGGCGAACGCGGGGGCGCGCCACCCGTGACTGAAGCGGTCCAGATAGGCCTGAAGACTCATGGCTGAGTTGATAGCATCCGCGCGGCGAATTTTCCGCTATGGAGGGGCCATGGCCAAATCAACGCCCGACATCTCCGTGGTCGTCCCCGTCTTCGACGAGGAGGGCGCGGCGCCCGACCTCGCTCGGGAGATCGCCGCCGCCTTCGCCGGCCGCGACTATGAAATGATCTTCGTCGACGACCGCAGCCGCGACGGCACCCGCGCCGCGCTCAGCGCCCTGAAAGCGGAATTCCCGCAATTGCGTGTGCTCGGCCACACCAGCAACTCAGGCCAAAGCCGTTCGATCCGCACCGGCATCCTGGCCGCGCGCGGCGACGTCATCGTCACGCTGGATGGCGACGGCCAGAACGATCCCGCGGACGGGCCTAAGCTGGTCGACGCCCTGAACGCCGGCCCGGACGATCTGGTGCTGGTCGGCGGCGAGCGCGTGAAGCGCCAGGACAGCTCGGCCAAGAAGTTTGCTTCGAAGTTCGGCAACGGCGTGCGCAAGAAGCTGCTGAAGGACACCGCCAACGACACCGGCTGCGGTCTCAAGGCGTTCCGCCGCGAGGCCTTCCTGCGCCTTCCGTATTTCGACCACATCCATCGCTACCTCCCCGCGCTGATGCTGCGCGAAGGCTACAAGGTCGACTTCCGGCCGGTGAACCATCGCCATCGCCAGACGGGCCAGTCGAAGTACACCAACCTCGGCCGGCTGTGGGCGTCGCTGTCGGACCTGTTCGGGGTGATGTGGCTGCAGTCGCGCTCGCGCCTGCCGGGCCGGGTCGAAGAACTCTAAGGCGCGCCTTGTCGCGTCTGGAAAAGCAGCGGAAGCTCCTGCTCGATCCCGGAGGGGGAGGGGTTTCGATGTTCGCCGCCTTGCCGCTGCTGGCGCTGCCCGTGCTCGCCTACAATCTGATCGCCCTGACCCTGGCGGGCGGCTTCGCCTCGCAGGAAGCCACCATCCGGATGACCGAGCCGCTGTTCCATCTGCCGATGAACTCGGGCGCGCAGTGGCCGGTGACCCTGGGCGACCTGCTGCTGGTCGCGGGGCTGATGGTCCTGTTCATCGAGCTGCTGAAATCGACGACCAGCCGACGCACGGCGATCGTCAATCACGCCCTGTCGATGCTGCTGTTCGTACTCTGCCTGGTGGAGTTTCTGTTGGCCCCGGCCTTCGCGACCTCGGCGTTCTTCCTGCTCGGCGTGATGGTGCTGCTGGATGTCCTGGCCGGCTTTATCGTCACCATCGTCTCGGCCCGCCGCGACGTCGACTTCGGCCCGGACGCGCCCTAGGCGCGCCTTCAGGTGAGGGCGGAGAAGATCAGGGTGACGACGGCCAGATCGAACAGGCGGGTGGCGATGGCGAACATGGAAGCCCCGGCGGCGATGGATTCACCCACCGTTAAGCAAGACCGGCGCCAGAGCGGGCAGGGCTGATGGCGCTGTTCTTCGACCGCCAGTGGTTCGAGATGAAACTGGCCGAACGCGGCCTGAACCAAAGGATTTTGGCCGCCGCCGCCGGGATGAGTGAGGCCGAGATCATCCTGGTCTTCAAGGACCAGCGGGAACTTTCCGCCGAGGAGGTAGGCATTTTCGCCGACCTGCTGGGTGCGCCCGCGGCGGAAATCGCCGACCGTGCGGGCGTCTCGACCCCGGTGCCCGGCCAGGACGACCTGGCCGGCCGGGTGCTGACGCTGGAAAAGAAAGTGGCCGCGCTCGAAGCCGAACTGGCCCGCTTGCGCGGACGCTAGACGTCGGTCTTGGTGGTGCGGCCGGAAGGGCGGCGGCGGTCGGCCGCGCCCGAATACTCGATCTTGTTGTAGAGCGTGCGGGCGCTGTCGAGGGTCTCCTTGCCGCCGCGCAGGCCGCGCTTCTGTCCGTCCTGGCCCAGCATCTGGGCGGCGAACGCCGCTTCCGGCCGCGCGCCCGCCGGGCTTGGCGCAGGCGGTGGCGGCGGCTCGTAGACGACAGGGACGCTGCGGTCGGTCGATTCTCCACGCGCCGCGTCGTCCGAGCGCCGCACGCGGCGGACCGGACCAGAGCGGCGGGGCGGGTCGATCGGCGAAGTCATCGGGGCCCAGCCTGCTCCGATCGGGTTAATCTAGCGTTTGGCCAGCTTCTCGATCTGCGCCTGCATCTCCGCCATCTGCTGCTTCAGCGCATTCAGCGTCTCGTCGCCGGCCGGTTCGGGCGCCGACGCGGGCTTGGCGGCCTGCGGCTCCTCGGGCGGGCGCGTGTAGGCGAACGGCGAGAACATCTTCATCGCCCGGTCGAACATCGCCAGGTTCTGGCGGATCTGATCCTCATACGGGCCGCCGATGCCGCCCTGACCGATGCTGGCGAACTGGGCGCGCATGCGCTCCTGCTGCTCGGCGAAGGTCGCCAGCGACAGCTCGAGGTAGCTCGGCAGGAAGGCCTGCATCGAGTTGCCGTAGAACCCGATCAGTTGGCGGAGGAACTGGATCGGCAACAGGTTCTGCCCCTCGCGGCTTTCCTCTTCGAAGATGATCTGGGTCAGGACCGTGCGAGTGATGTCCTCGTTGGTCTTGGCGTCATAGACCACGAAGTCGACGCCCCGCTTCACCATGTCGGACAGGTGTTCGAGCGTCACGTATGAGGACGAGGCGGTGTTGTAGAGCCGCCGGTTCGCATACTTCTTGATGACGACGCGGCCGTCGTCGGATCCCTGGGTGTCTGCCATCCCGCAATCCTTTATCAGCCCGCCCCCCGAGGCGGATTTTCATTCTTGCACCGCAGTATCGCGGATGCGAGCGCGTTCGGAAAGTCGCTGCGTGATAGCCGGTCGTGGATCAACCGCACGCTGATTTCCCCTTGAAGTTGAGCCTGTTGGCCAGATGGCGCTGAGTGGCCTCGGTTTCGCCCCTTGCCCAAGCTCCAGCCTTTATCGATAGATGGGAAACCTTAAGAGCTTGAGGAGCCCCACCATGACCGACGTCGTCATCGTCTCGGCCGTTCGCACCCCGGTCGGATCGTTCAACGGGGCTCTGTCCAGCCTCCCCGCCCACGACCTGGGCAAGATCGCCATCACCGCCGCCGTCGAGCGCGCCGGCATCACCCCGGCCGATGTCGGCGAGGTGATCATGGGCCAGGTGCTGCAGGCCGGCGCGGGGCAGGGCCCGGCCCGCCAGGCGGCGGTCAACGCCGGCATCCCGGTGGAAAGCCCGGCCTGGAGCCTGAACCAGCTCTGCGGATCGGGCCTGCGCGCCGTGGCGCTCGCCGCCCAGCAGATCGCCGACGGCTCGGCCGCGGTGGTGGTGGCCGGCGGCCAGGAGAGCATGAGCCAGGCCCCGCACGCCCAGCAGCTGCGCTCCGGTCAGAAGATGGGCGACCTCGCCCTCGTCGACACCATGATCAAGGACGGCCTGTGGGACGCTTTCCACGGCTATCACATGGGTCAGACCGCCGAGAACATCGCCGCCCGCTGGCAGATCACCCGCGAGGAACAGGACAAGTTCGCCGTCGCCAGCCAGAACAAGGCCGAAGCCGCCCAGAAGGCCGGTAAGTTCGCCGGCGAGATCGCCCCGGTGACCATCAAGGGCCGCAAGGGCGACACCATCGTCGATCAGGACGAATACATCCGCCACGGCGCGACGCTGGAAAGCGTCTCCGGTCTGCGCCCCGCCTTCACCAAGGACGGCTCGGTCACCGCCGCCAACGCATCAGGCCTCAATGACGGCGCCGCCGCCCTGGTGCTGATGAGCGCCGACGAAGCGGCCAAGCGCGGACTCAAGCCGCTCGCCCGCATCGCCTCCTGGGCCAATGCAGGGGTGGAGCCGGAAATCATGGGCACCGGCCCCATCCCCGCCAGCCGCAAGGCGCTGGAGAAGGCCGGCTGGGCGGTGGGCGACCTCGACCTGGTGGAATCCAACGAGGCCTTCGCGGCGCAGTCGATCTGCGTGGTGCGCGACCTGGGCCTCGATC
>DASUIJ010000204.1:0-8455 GCA_036279815.1 Phenylobacterium sp.
TAGGAAGTCGCCTCGATCTCGCAGACGCGGTCGCCCGTGTTCGAGATGGTGACCCGGCGTACCTCCGCATCGTCTTCGGTGGAGACCAGCACCTCGAGGCTGGTGCACAAGGTTCCGTCCTGGCGCGCGAACTCGGCCCGATCCTCGTTGAAGGTGACTTCGTAGGTCGCGGGCTCGGCCCCGATCGGCTGGTAGGTCGCCGACCAGACCTCGCCGCTGGCGACGTCCTTCAGGAACACGTACGAGCCCCAGTCGTCGCAGGTCACGTCCTCTCGCCAGCGGGTCACCGCCAGGTCGCGCCAGGTGCTGTAGCCGGACCCGGCGGCCGTGAGCATCACCGAGTAGCGGCCGTTCGACAGCAGCTGGGTGGTCGGCGTGGCGCTGCGCGGGCCCGCGATCCGCCAGACGCCGGGGCCTCCGATCTCGTGGGCCCGGGTCGCCGTGGTGGTGTCCGAAACTGACGGCGGGGTCGCCGTAACCTCGCGAGGCACGCGCTCCTGGAGAAGCAGCTCCGTCGCCTGGACGATCGGTTCGGCATGGAAGCGCTTGCGCATCAGGCCGTCCAGCAGGGCGTCGGCGATGGCGGTGATCGTCATGCCCTGGTGGTGGGCCATGAAGGTGCGCACGATGGCGGCGCGCTCGCCGTCCGGCACTCGCGTGGGCGTGAAGTCCAGCGCCTCGTAGAAGCCGTAGCGCCCGCGGGCGCCGAGCGTCTCGAGGTGCTCGAAGTTCCGCGCGGCGGCCTGGGGATCGACCATGCTCGCCAGGGCGGTGGCGTAGGGAGCGACCACGCTGTTGTCGGCGAGCCCGCGCTTCAGGCCCAGGCCGGGAACCCCGAAATTGGAATACTGATAGGTGAACTCCAGGTCGCGGGCGTTGTAGGCGGACTCGGACACGCCCCACGGCGCCTTCATCGCCGCGCCATAGGCGATCTGCCGGCGCACGATCAGCCGATTGGTCTGTTCGATCAGGCTGTCGGCCGGCGCCCTCATCACGATGGAAGGCATCAGGTACTCGAACATCGAGCCCGACCAGGAGATCAGCGCGGCGCCGTGGGCCACCGGGGTCACCGACCGGCCCAGTCGGAACCAGTGCCGGGCCGGCACGTCCCGCTTGGCGATGGCGATGAAGCTGGCCAGCCTCGCCTCCGAGGCGAGCAGGTCGTAGCAGCTCGGATCCAGAGCGCCCTCGGACGGCTGGTATCCGATGGAGAGCAATATCCGGTCAGAGTCGAGCAGGAAGCCGAACTCCATCGACAGCGCCGTCGACCGGGCGGCGTCCTCCAGCGCTTCCAGCCGCGCGTCCCGCGCCTCGGGCGCCGGGCGGACAAGATCGAGACGGTGGCTCTCCAGGCTGGCGCGGACGGCGTCCGCCCAGAACTGCAGGTCGGACCCGGCCTCGCCCCCGTCCTCGAGCACGATCTGGCGGACCGCGTCGGCCAGCACCACGGCCTCGGCGGAAAGGTCCGCCAGTCTCTGTTCGATGTCGGCGGCGTCGGCGCTCGTCTGGAGCAGGCCCGACGTCACGCGGCTGATCTCGTCATCGAGCCGCCGCCAGGACACGGCCCGCGACCGGCGCAGTTCTCGCAACCGGCGAGCCTCGTCCTGCATCAGGTCGAGGGCGTCCGCCACGCCCTGCAGGCGCTGCTGCGGCGCCAGGGGCACGGTGCGCCACTCATGGCACGCGTTGGCCAGCGCGATCAGGTGTCCGGCCAGGTTCCCGCTGTCGACGGAGGAAATGTACTGCGGGTCGAGCGGGCGCAGGTCCTGGGTGTCGTACCAGTTGTAGAAGTGGCCCCGGTGCTTCGCCATCCGAGCCATGGTCGCGAACGTCGCCTCCAGGCGCTCGGTGGCCTCGAGGGTCCCGATCCAGCCGAAGTCCCGCGCGCAGGCCACCGACAACAGGTAGATGCCGATATTGGTCGGCGATGTGCGATGGGCCGCCACCAGCTCCGGGACTTCCTGGAAGTTGTCCGGCGGCAGGTTGTTTTCGGCCGGCGTCACGAACGCCTCGAAGAAGCGCCAGGTCCTGCGGGCGACCAGGCGCAGGCTATGGGCGTTCTCCTCCGCCAGCGGTCGTCGGCCCAGGACCCGTCGCGACTGACTCGCCCAGAGAGCGACGGCCGGGGAGAGGAACCAGGCGCCCGCGAACGCGGAGGCCAGCGGCCAGGTGTGGTCCCCCCAGATCCAGGCCACGGCGATCGCCACGGTGGCGACGACCAGCGCGCCCGACATGCGGCGGTAGAAATTCATCGCCCGCGGACGCCGGCCGAACGTCGCGTGGGCCGCCGGGACCCATTCGAGAAGCCGCCGCCGCGTCACCAGGAGCCGGATCAGGGTCCGGATGATGGCGTCGCCCATCAGCCAGGCCCGGTGCGCCAGGAAGATGATCATCAGTCCGGACTGGATGAGCCCGAGGCGCAGGTCCGCGCCCAGGGCGTGGAAATGACTGCGCAGCCGCACGCCGGGGCGGCGGGGCACGATCTCCGCCATGACCGGGATCAGCGGCGGCAGGACGATCGTCGAGAGGATGAAGGCCGTCCAGCCGGCGGCGTCGTCGACAGGCATGATCCATCCGGCGATCAGGGCCAGGACGATCGCCGGCGGCGATACCGACCGCCGAAGGTTGTCGAGCATCTTCCAGCGGCCGATCGCCGGAACGCCCCAGCCGCGCCGGCCATCGGCCGCTTTGGATTTCCGCCCGAGGATCCAGGGAAGCAGCTGCCAGTCGCCGCGCGCCCAGCGGTGGTGGCGCAGCGCGGCGACGTCGTAGCGGGCGGGAAAGTCCTCGACGACCTCCACGTCCGAAGCCAGGCCGGCCCGGGCGAAGATTCCCTCGAACAGGTCGTGGCTGAGGAGCGCGGATTCGGGAACCCGTCCCGCCATGGCGGCTTCGAAGGCGTCGATGTCGTAGATGCCCTTGCCCGTGTAGGAGCCTTCGCCGAAGAGGTCCTGGTACACGTCGGAGACCGCGGCGGCGTAGGGGTCGATGCCGGCGGCGCCGGAGAACACGCGCAGGAACAGAGAGCTTTCGCGCCCCACCGGCAGGGCGGGCGTGACCCGCGGCTGCAGGATGCCGTAGCCTTCGACCACCCGTCCCAGGCGTGGGTCCAGTCGCGGCCGGTTGAGCGGGTGGGCCATCTTTCCGATGAGCCGTCCGACCGTCTCGCGCGGAAGCCGCGTATCCGCGTCCAGGGTGATCACATAGCGGACGCCCTCGGGCACGGGCGGCGGCGCGACGTAGGTCGTGTCCTGGGCGCCTCGCAGGAGCCGGTTGAGTTCGCACAGCTTTCCGCGCTTGCGTTCCCAGCCGATCCAGCGGCTTTCGCCCTCGTTCCACAGGCGCCGCCGGTGCAGGAGCAGGAAGCGGTCGCCCCCCGGCGCCGGCCCGTGACGCCGGTTCAGGTCGGCGACGCCGGCGCGCGCGGCGGCGAGCAGGGCGTCGTCCCCGTCCATGTGCTCGCTCTCGGCGTCCCTCCAGTCGGACAACAGCGCGAAATGAAGCTCGCCCTCGGGGCTGGCCAGGTAGTGGATCTCGAGCCGCCGGATCAGCTCCTCGATCTCCTCCATCGAGGTCAGGAGCATCGGCACGGCGACCATCGTTCTAAGGTCCGGCGGGATGCCGCCGCGCAGCCGCAGCGCCGGCAGCAGGGTCGCGGTGAAGCCGCGGGTGACGATGCGGTCGACGATGGCGACGGCCGCGTCGATCGCCGGGACCAGCCCCAACACCCCAAGCAACAGCAGCCATCCAGGCCCGACGCCGTTTGATGCGAAGTAGGAGAGCGGGATGGACAGCAGGCCGGCTGCGACGATCGCGCCAGCGCTCACGTAGCCGCCGATCCCCAGCGCGCGATAGAGCCGTCCCGGCCAGACGCTGACCGGCGGCGTGAAGCCGATCACGGTTTCGAATTCGGCCCGTCCGCCTGCGATCAGGTAGTAGCCCGGGTCGGCAAGGCGGCCGTCGCCTTCGTCGCCGTTCGCCTGGCGAGCCCGCGTCGCGGTCCCCACGGCCGCATGAGCCACGTCCAGCTCGGTCAGGCCGGAGCCGCGGGCCAGCTGTTCGACGGCGCTGCGATAGAGATTGCGCGTCGGGAAATCCATGTCCTCGTAGGCGCTGGCGCCCCTGAACACCTCGTCGATCAGGTTGACCTGCTCGAACAGCTCCGTCCAATCGAGGTCGGAGACGAGGCGCATGCTGGTGATGATGTTGCGGACCGTGATGCTGCCGGTCACCTGCCTCTGGTGCTCGTCGCGGACCACTGCGTCGGCGGTCGTCCCCTGGCTCGACAACTGTTCGTCCAGCCACGCCAAAGCAGGGGCGATGCTCGGGTCCTGATCGCGCAGCCGGTGGACCAGCTGGACGAGAAAGCTGTCCGGAAACGTCATCCGGTCTCCCGCCGGAAGCACGTCCTCGGCGGGTTCGGCGACGCGGCCGCCGGCCCCCAGCAGCCGATCCGCGGTCTCGTCCGCGGCCCGACGGCCCGCCCGGCTGTCGATCACCCGTTTGGCGATCCGCCGAAGGTTTTCCACAAGCACGATGCGCAGGGTGATCGCCACCGCCCACAGCTCCCCGATGGTGAGGGGCTGCACCTCCTGATAGGCGCGCAGATAGCGGCGCAGAACCTCCGGATCGAAGAGGCTGTCGGTGTGGGCGACGAACGCCCAGGTCAGGCCGAACACGCGCGGGTATCCCACGAACGGTCCGCCGGCCAGCTTGGGGAGCTGCCGATAATAGGCGGGCGGCAGATCGGCCCGGATGTCGCGGATCTGCTTCTCGACCACATGGAAGTTGTCGACCAGCCACTCGGCTGCGGGGGTGATGACCTCGCCCGCCTCGACGGCCCGGGCGATGTCCCGATAGGCCGTGAGCAACAGGGCCTCGTTCTCGGCCAGGCGCTTCGCCAGCGACGCGCCCCGCCGTTCCCCACGCGTCACCACCTGGGCGGCGGCGAGGCTGCGCGCGTGTTCCTCCAGGCGCTCGGCGCTGAACAGTTCCGCC
The DNA here is from genome assembly GCA_036279815.1 of Phenylobacterium sp. Taxonomy (GTDB): domain Bacteria; phylum Pseudomonadota; class Alphaproteobacteria; order Caulobacterales; family Caulobacteraceae; genus Phenylobacterium. The sequence continues at coordinate 4,999 of DASUIJ010000204.1, forward strand.
CGGATGGGCGCGCTGTCGTCCCACGGCGGGTGCGGGCCGGTATCGCCCAGGAGGCGGCGCAGCGGCGGGATCAGCGCGCCTGGGCGCCGAGACCTCAGCCAGCGCTCGGTAGCGTCGGTCTCGAAGGGCATCGCCTCACAGAGCCTTTGACGGGCCTACCCAGGACCCTGTCATTGCGGGCCCCCGAAGCGTCCTCGCAGGAGGGCTTCCAACCGCGAGGAGGTCACGCCGCCGAACCTCGTGGGCGGCTCTCCCGGGGCGGCGGCCTCGACGACCACTTCCGCGCACTCGCCGTGGCAGCGGATGGCGTCGGCCAGGCAGTTGGCCTCGCGGACCGCCAGGTCCTTCGACCAAAAGGGCGTGGTCATGCGGCCGCCCATCCGGATGGCCCAGCCGTGCTGTTCTTTGACAACATTAAAGGTGATCATGGCGTTTCATCGCGAGTGGCCTCCAGGAGCGGACGTCGCCCTGCGCCGGATCCTCGGAAACGCAGTTCGCAGCCCATCAATTACAACGCCGGACCTGCGCGTGATGCGGGTCAACTTGAACCTGTGCTTCAGGCACACTGCAGGCAAACCCCGCAGCCGAGCATGATCCAGGTCAAAAACGCCGCGCGAGACCCACCCGTCCGACCAATGAAACGCAGAGCCCTGGCGCCGGTTCCGGTCACCACGGCGGCGGCCCGGCCCCGTCGTGACCTTGGTCCGGCGACCGCTTGACGTACGTCAAGACGCCGGCGCGGAAGGCGCTCTAGGCTCCCGCCGACATTGATGGAGCCTGCAGATGGATTTTGGCCTGAGCGCACGTGAGACCATGTGGCGAGATCGCGTTCGCGCCTTCATGGCCGCCCATGTCTATCCGGCCATCCCGGCCTATCAGCGGCACATGGAGCTCGAGGGCGCCGCCCGGTGGACGGTGATTCCCATCATCGAGGAACTGAAGGCCCGCGCCTATTCGGAAGGGCTCTGGAACCTGTTCCTGACGCCGTCGGAACACGACGACCCGGAGGACCGCGGTCCCGGCCTGACCAACCTGGAATACGCGCTGTGCGCCGAAGAGATGGGACGCGTCGGGTTCGCCTCCGAGGTCTTCAACTGCTCGGCGCCGGACACAGGGAACATGGAGGTCCTGCGCAACTACGGTTCGGCCGAGCAGAAGGCCCGTTGGCTGCGGCCGCTGATGAGCGGCGAAATCCGGTCGGCGTTCCTGATGACCGAGCCCGATGTGGCGTCGTCTGACGCCACGAACATCCAGACCTCGATCCGCCCGGACGGCGACTCCTATGTCATCAACGGCCGCAAGTGGTGGTCGTCCGGCGTCGGCGACCCGCGCTGCAAGATCACGATCCTGATGGGCAAGACCGATCCGGAGGGCGCGCGCCATTCCCAGCAGTCCCAGATCCTGGTGCCGACCGATGCGCCAGGGTTCGAGGTCGTGCGGATGCTGCCGGTGTTCGGCTATGACGACGCCCCACATGGTCATGCGGAGGTGGTGCTTCGCGACGTGAGGGTCCCGCGGGAGAACCTGATCCTTGGCGAGGGCCGGGGCTTCGAGATCGCCCAGGGTCGCCTGGGCCCCGGTCGGATTCACCACTGCATGCGCACCCTCGGGGCCACCGAGGTCGCCTTGGAGAAGATGGTCGACCGCCTGCTCTCCCGCGTGGCGTTCGGCAAGCGCCTGTCCGACCAGTCGGTCTGGGAGCAACGGATCGGCGAAGCCCGCCTTGAAATCGAGATGACGCGCCTGCTCTGCCTGAAGGCGGCCGACATGATGGACAAGGTCGGCAACAAGGAAGCCCAGATGGAGATCGCCATGATCAAGGTCGCGGCCCCCCGGACGGCGCTGAAGGTGATCGACGACGCCATGCAGGCGCACGGCGGCGGCGGCCTGTCCGAGGACTTCGGCCTGGCGCGCGCCTATGCCGGCATGCGCGCCCTGCGGATCGCCGATGGCCCCGACGAGGTGCACAAGCGGGCGATCGCCAAGCTGGAGATCGGTCGCCATGGGACCCGCATGCGGGCGTGGCGCGACGGATCTGCGCCGGAGCCGGTCAAAGGCTGATCGGCGGCGCCGGCGCCGGCTTTCAAATCATCGGAGCCGATAGGCTCGCCCTGGTCTTTGCGATGCGGGGCCGGCCGCCGCCGCGCGTCGGAAACGATCGCCGCGATCCGAACGCGTCATGTTCCGGCCGTCATCCGGCCGTCGGCGGACCAGGCGCCTTTTGCGGGGTGGCAGATAAACAATGATCAAGCCGCGGTTTGACCCGCGCCAATGGAGCCGGGGCGGTGCGGAGCTAGGTTGAATTCGTCAGCACAGGAGATTTCCATGTCCGCGAAATTCACCCGCCAGGTCGCCCTCGGCGCCGTCGCCGCCCTCGCCCTCAGCGCCATCTCGGTTCCCATCCAGGCTCAGGAAGTCTCGAGCCTCCAGGTCACGGCGAAGGCGCCGACCAGCATCAAGGTCGAGGTCACCGGCATGAAGACGCCTGCGGTGCGTCACGTGGTTCGGATCGCCGCGGTGCAGGTGTGCCGCAATGCGGTGTACAACGGCGAGCTCGACTATTTCGACAACGAGTGGTGCCAGGGCGCGACCACCGACGTGACGATGTCCCAATATCGTCGCGCCCATGCCCAGAGGGCCCAGCAGTTCGCTTCGGCGCCGGAGATGCTCGTCATCGCCACCCGGTGATCCGTCAGACCCACACCAGTGGCCCCTCCGCCGGCTTCGTCTCCGTGACGATCTCCGGCGGCGCGGGGGCGAGGTTCAGCCATGCCATCGGGTCGCCCCGTGGAGCCATGGCCAGGAAAGGGAGGTGAGCGCCGGTTCAGTTGACGATGCCAGATACTCTCCACTCGACTCGACTCCATGACGTCCTCCCCAGTCCAATCATGAGAGCGAGTCCGACCACCGCCCTGACGGTGGAGCGGACGCCGGAAAAGCACTTCCCGGCGTCCGCTTCGGGCGTCGCGAGGGCCCCCTCGATGCGGAGCCGCCCATGCTCGAATCCATCAAGAACTCTGGCCTGCAGGACGCCGCGACGCCGCGTCGGCGACTGTCGCATGTCGAGGCCCTGCGGCGCGGACTGTCGGTCGACCCCCCGGCGCGGAAGCGGGACCGGACCCGGGCGCGCCTGCTCGTCGCCACGGCCGAGGTCCTGGCGGAAAAGGGGTTCGAGCGCCTGCGGATCGCCGACGTGGCGGCCGCGGCCGACATCTCTCCCGCCGCCTTCTATGCCTATTTCACCGACCGTGGCGACGCCGCCCAGCGGGTCCTCACCCGGTTCGTCGATCGGCTCTACGCCCTGGAGGGTGCGGATCAGCGGGCCCTCGGCGGGCCCGAAGCGCTGAGGCGCCTGATCACCGCACAGCTGGCGGTCGCTCACGCCGACGGCGGCCTGCTCCGGGCCCTGGGGCAGGCGGTCGATGTGACGCCGACCCTGGCGGACCAGGTCCGCCGC
>DASUIJ010000205.1:0-7767 GCA_036279815.1 Phenylobacterium sp.
GAGGCCCCCGCGGCGGCAGGCGGCTACTGCGCCATCGGGACCCACAGCACCTGGTCGATGCGTTCGGCGCCCGTGGCCAGCATGACCAGCCGGTCGAAGCCCAGCGCCGCGCCGGAGGCCTCCGGCATCCGGGCCAGCGCCGCCAGGAAGTCCTCGTCCAGCGGATAGCGTTCGCCATAGACGCGCTGCTTCTCGTCCATCTCGGCCAGCAGCCGCCGGCGCTGTTCCGCCGCGTCGGTCAGCTCTCCGAAGCAGTTGGCGAGTTCGACTCCGCAGGCGTAGAGCTCGAAGCGTTCGGCCACCCGCGGGTCCGCCGCCTTGGGCCGGGCCAGGGCCGCCTCGGGGATGGGATATTCGCAGAGGATGGTGGCGCGGCCCATGCCGAGATGGGGCTCGATCCGCTCCACCAGCACGCGGCTGAACACGTCGGCCCAGGTGTCGTCGTCCGCCACCCGGACGCCGGCCGCCCGCGCCCGCGCCATCAGCCCCTCGCGGTCGGTGTCGCCGCCCGCGGCCACGGTCGCCAGCAGGTCGATCCCGGCGTGGCGGTCGAAGGCCTCGGCCAGGGTCAGGCGCTCGGGCTCGGCGAAGGGGTCGGCGACCCGGCCCCGCCAGGTCAGCCGCGCCGCGCCGGCCGTCTCGGCCGCCAGAGCCACCAGCGCGGCGCAGTCGGCCATCAGGGTCTCGTAGGGCTCCTCGGCGCGATACCATTCCAGGAGGGTGAACTCCGGGTGATGCAGCGGCCCGCGCTCGCGGTTGCGCCAGACCCGGGCGAAATCGAAGATCCGCCGCTCCCCCGCCGCCAGCAGCTTCTTGCAGGCGAATTCCGGGGAGGTGTGCAGATAGAAGCGGGCGGCCAGCTCTCCCGAGGTCGTCAGCGCCTCGGTGGCGAAGGCGTGCAGATGGGCCTCGTTTCCCGGCGAGACCTGCAGGGAGGCGGCCTCCACCTCCGTGAAGCCCCGCTCGTCGAACCAGGCTCTGAAGGCGCGGGTGACCGCATTGCGGGCCAGGAGGATCGGGCGCCGGTCTGCGTGGCGCTCCGGCGACCACCAGGGCGAAGGCGAGGGATCGGTCAAGGCATGGACCTGCGAAAGGGGCGACGGACTGGCGATTCCGTCGCCGATCGTATAGGTGCGCGGGAACTCAATCGTTTAGCACATTCGCGAATGGCCCGAAGGCCGCGCGAGGATACGAGGAAGACCCGCAGTGAAAGTCGCCGCCAGCTCGCTCCGCAAAGGTTCCGTCGTCGATATGGACGGAAGGCTCTACGTCGTCCTGACGGCCGAGAACATCCATCCCGGCAAGGGCACGCCGGTGACCCAGCTCAACATGCGCCGCATCTCCGACGGGGTGAAGGTGTCGGAGCGCTGGCGGACGACCGAGCAGGTCGAGCGCGCCTTCGTGGACGACCGGAACTACACGTTCCTCTACCAGGACGGGGAGGGCTACCACTTCATGCAGCCCGAGACCTTCGACCAGGTGGTGGTGCCGGAAGAGGTGGTCGGGGACTCCGCGCCCTGGCTGCAGGACGGCATGACCGTCACACTGTCGACCCACGAGGGCGTTCCGATCGCCATGGAGCTGCCGCGCCTGGTGACCTTCGAGATCGTCGAGACCGAGCCGGCGGTGAAGAACCAGACCGCCTCGTCGTCCTACAAGCCCGCGATCCTGACCAATGGCGCGCGGATCATGGTGCCGCCCTACATCGCCGCGGGCACCCGCGTGGTGATCCTGACCGAGGACGGCTCCTATCAGGAACGCGCCAAGGACTAAGCCCGGCGACCGGAGCGGCGGCGTGGAGCGTTTCGACGTCGTCGTGATCGGGGCCGGCGCGGCCGGCATGATGTGCGCCATCGAGGCCGGCAAGCGCGGCCGGCGCGTGCTGGTGATCGACCACGCCAAGGCGCCGGGCGAGAAGATCCGCATCTCCGGCGGCGGGCGCTGCAATTTCACCAACATCCATGCGAGCCCGCAGAACTTCATCTCGGGCAATCCGCGGTTCTGCATCTCGGCGCTGCGCCGCTACACGCCCAGGGACTTCATCGCCCTGGTGGATCGCCACGGGATCGCCTGGCATGAAAAGACCCTGGGCCAGCTGTTCTGCGACGGGTCGGCCCGCCAGATCGTCGACATGCTGCTGTCCGAGATGGCGCAGGCGGGCGTGACCCTGCGGCTCTCGACCACCGTCGAGCGGATCGAGAAGGACGAAGCGGGCTTCCGCCTCTCGACCGGCGGCGGCGAGATCGCCTGCGAGGCCGTGGTGATCGCCAGCGGCGGCAAGTCGATACCCAAGATGGGCGCGACGGGCTTCGGCTACGACGTGGCCCGGAAGTTCGGCGTCCCGGTGACCGCCACCCGGCCCGCCCTCGTGCCCCTGACCTTCGAGATCGGCCTGCTGGAGCGCCTCAAGCCCCTGGCCGGGGTCGCCACCGACGTGGTCGCCAAGGCTGGGAAGGCCAAATTCGCCGAGGCCATGCTGTTCACCCATCGCGGGCTCTCAGGCCCGGCGATCCTGCAGATCTCGTCCTACTGGCGCGAGGGCGAGGAGATCGAGATCGACATGGCGCCCGGCGTCGACCTGTTCGAAGCCCTGCGGCACGGCCGGAAGGCGACGCCGCGCCAGGCGCCGGCCACCGCCCTGGCGCAGCACGTGCCCAAGCGGCTGGCCCAGCACATCGTCGAGACGGCGGGCGTCGCGGGCAACCTGGCCGACTGTTCCGACAAGGTGCTTCGGCGGCTGGCGGACGACGTCAAGGCCTGGCGCGTGAAGCCTGTGGGCTCGGAAGGCTATCGCACCGCCGAGGTCACCCTGGGCGGGGTCGACACCGACGCCCTGGACAGCCGAACCCTGGAGGCCAGGGCGGTCCCTGGCCTGTATTTCGTCGGCGAGGTGGTGGACGTGACCGGCTGGCTGGGCGGCTACAATTTCCAGTGGGCCTGGGCCAGCGGCTGGTGCGCGGGCCAGGCGGTCTAGGCGGGCGGATTCACCAGGGCCGCGCGCTCCTCCGCGGTCATCGGCCGCCACTGGCCCTCCGGCAGGTCGCCCAGGCTGAGGCTGCCGATGCGGATGCGGAACAGGTCGACCACGCTCAGGCCCACCAGCTCGCACATGCGCCGGATCTGGCGGTTGCGGCCTTCGGAGAGGATGAACCGCAGGGTCTGGTCGCGGACCCGGCTGACGCGGGCGGGCTTCAGCTTGCGGCCGTCGAGGCGCAGGCCGTGACGCAGCAGGCTGAGGCGGCCCTCCGTGATCGGACCGGCGACCTTCACGAGGTACTCCTTGGTGAGCTCCGAGGCGGGGCCGATCACCGCCTTGGCCAGCACCCCGTCGTCGGACAGGATCAGGAGACCGCGGGAATCCATGTCCAGACGGCCCAGGGGCGCCAGGCTGGTCTCGCGCTCGGGAATGACCGCGCTGTCGCCCCACAGGGCCTCGCGGGTCAGCAGGCGCGCCGCCGGGACCTGGCCGGGCTCGGGCTGGGCGGAGACGATCCCCACGGGCTTGTTGATGATGACGGTGAGGCTGGGCCGGGTCTCGGCGCCGTCGTTCAACGTCAGGGTCTGGCCGGCCGAGATCTTCCGGCCGGGATCGTCCACCCGCTCGCCGTCGATGAACACCAGCCCCTGGCCGATCAGCGCCTCGGCCTCGCGCCTGGAGCACACGCCGCTCTGGGCCAGCCAGCGGTTGACCCGCTGGGGCTCGTCTTCGTCATAGCGTCGGGTCCAGGCCATGGGCCTGTCTAGGGCCAGGGCGGCGCCGGCGGCAAGCCGTTCCGGTTCCGGCGGCGGGGCTCTACAGAATTCCGTAACTGGCGGCGGACTATTCATCCGGCGCACGGCCGGCTTTCGGTATGGTCGGCCGCGTTGTTATCTCGCCCGGATCGCGGGGCGGCCGAAGATCGCGAGGCGGGCGGCCGTTAGAATCGGTGCGTCGGTCGTCAATACAGGGGTGAATGTGAGCAGTCTGAAAGTCGTCGTGTACGACAACCCCGATCAGGTGCGGACCTTGCAGGCCGCGTGGGACCGTCTGCTGCGCGAGATCCCCGGCTACTCGGCGTCCCTGGACTTCGAGTTCGCCATGTGCGGCTGGGAGACCCTTCCCGAGGGGCGGGACGCGAAGCTCGCCGTCGTCACCGTCTGGCGCGACGCGGCCCTGGTCTGCGTCTGGCCGATGTACACGCGCCGCGAAGGCCTGCTGAGGGTCGCCTATCACCTGGGCAGCGGCGACATGCACGAGTATGCCGGCCCGCTTGTCCAGGACGACGAGACCACCGCCGAGGTCGTGGGCGCCGCCCTCGAGGCGGTCAAGGGCCTGGCCGACGTCGCCAGGATCTACAATATCCGGGTCCCGAGCCGGGTCGCCGACGTCCTCGGCGCCGACCCGACCTTCAAGCGCCGCGGTTCGGCGGTCTGCCCCGTGGTCAGTCTTCGTGGAATCCCGGACTGGGAGACCTGGTCCAAGACCATCTCCAAGAAGATGCGGACCGCCCTGCGCTACGAGCGGCGGCGGCTGGGCGCCATGGGGAGGCTCGAGTTCCGCGAGATGGCCGGTCCGCACGACTCCGTCCGCTGCATGGACTGGATCTACGCCCGCAAACGCGAATGGCTCGTCGCCAAGAACATCCGCAAGAGTTTCATCCTCGATCCGCAGAACCAGGAGTTCTTCACCAAACTGGCGGCGCGACCACTGCGGCCGGATGGAAAATCATACGATGTCCAGACCTACGCCCTGACCCTGGACGACAAGATCATCGCCGCCTGCATCTGCCTGAATTCCGGCGACCGGCTGGAATTCCACACCACCACCTTCGATCCCGCCTACAGCGCCCATTCTCCCGGCTCGCTGATGATCGAGGATTGCGTCAACCTGGCCATCCAGCGGGGCGTCGACTTCGATTTCCGGATCGCCCAGCAGTCCTACAAGGAACGGTGGAGCGATCGCCTCGACCGCTACGACAGCTTCATGTTCGCCTGCACGCCGCTGGGCGTGGTCGCCATCCGCATCGAGATGGTCCGCCGGTGGGTCCATTCCCTGCGGGTCAAGTACGGCCCCCGGATCAAGGCCCTGTTGAAACGCCGCCCCGTCCCGACGACCGCACCCGCCGCGGGGGACTAACCCTCGGGCCCGTCGGCCTCGTACCGCACGATCGCGGCGAGGTTCGGGATCTCGATGTCCACCTTCCGGTCCGCGCCCGGCAGGGGCGCGGCCATCGGCTCCGTACGGCTCTGCCAGATCACGACGCTGTCGTATTCGTTGCCGAACGGGGAGGACCGCCGCTCATCCTCCGAAAAGGCGTGCTTGGCGGCATAGTAGCGCGAGAAGATCCCGGCCCCGTCGAACAGGGCCGCCTGGGCCGGATTGTAGTAGACCACGAACAGCTTGAGGCCGGGCTTCGCCTCCAGGTTCCGCGTCAGATGCTCGATCAGCCGGGCCACCATGTCCCCGTGAAAGGGGTTGTAGAGGTACAGCACGACCATCCCGGCGTCGGGCAGGGACGGCCGGGTCGCGTCCGCCTGTAGTGCGTGCGCCCGGGTCCGTTCCGGATGGCGGTCGGCCAGGCGGGCGCAATTGCGTTCGGCGCTGCGTCGGACCACCGGCGACAGTTCGATCCCGGTGATGGACTTGAACGGGTATTCGGTGGCCACCGCCAGGACCCGTCCCTTGCCGCAGCCGAGGTCGAAGAACGCGGCGCCCCGGACATCGGGGAGCAGATCGAGACAGGCCCGCACGATGCTTGGCTGCGATCCCACATAACCGACGTTGGAACTGTCGACCGCCGGGTCGCCGGTCCGCAGGCGAAACCGCCGCACGCGACGTGAGGTTTCAATCCCGTACTGGGTGTCGATCGGATGCTTCGGCCAGGGCTTGAGCGCCTTCAGGATTCTGTTGAACACGACGGTTGGCTCCCGTGCACCGCCGTTTACGCTGCGCGCGCCAAGCTCAACCGTCAAGGATGGCGGCGGGCCCTGCAACCCAGGCCAGCACCCCGCTCGCGAAGGATGCGCCGGACGTGGACGGCGCACCGGGTCCGTTGCGGCTACCGCCCGGCGAAGACCTTCGCCCGCAGGCGCCGCATGCCGCCCAGCCAGCGGTCGTAGTCCGCCGTCTTGCGCTGCATGTAGGTCAGCACCTCGGGATGCGGCAGGATCAGGAAGCGCTCGGCCTCCAGCCCGTCCACGACATGCTGGGCGACTTCGTCGGGGGTCAGCACGCCGTCCAGGCTCTGAGGCGAACCCGAGCCGCCCTGTCGCAACATGTTGGTGTCCACGCCCTGGGGGCAGAGGATCGAGACCTTGATCCCCTGGTCGCCGTGGGTGATGGCGAGGCTTTCCGCCAGGCCCACGGCCGCGTGCTTGGTCGTCGAATAGACGGCGCCGCCGATCTGGGAGAGCAGACCCGCCGCCGACACGGTGTTGAGCAGGTAGCCTTCGCCCCGTGCGATCATGCCCGGCAGCACGGCGCGGGCCGCGTGCACGTGGGCCATCACGTTGACGCCCCAGGCGCGCGACCACACCGGGTCGGGCGAGGAGACCGCGTTGTGGATGTCCGGATCGCCGTCGCCGACGCCCGCATTGGAACAGAACAGGTCGATCCTGCCGTGCGCCGCTTCGACAGCCGCCACCATGGCCGCCACCGCCTGGCCGTCGGACACGTCGGTCGCATAGGCTGTCCCGCCGATCTCCGCGGCGACGGCGCTCGCACCCTCGCCGTTACGATCGACGACGGCGACATGGGCCGCGCCTTCGCGGGCGAAACGGCGGCAGAGGGCCGCTCCGATGCCGTCCGCGCCGCCGGTGACCACGACGATCTTGCCATTCACGTTCATCTGTCGCCTCGCGGACCGCCTCGGGCGCTCGCGCCTTCATGGAGCGATGCGTCTTCCCGTGACGGTTAGAGTCCGACCGCCGCGAACGCAACGCCGGAGTCTGCGGGGATGGGTCGGACGGGCCGGCCTAGAAGACGCGGTGGACCCAGCCGTGGGGGTCGGCCACGTGGCCGCGCTGGATGCCGACGAGGGCGTTGCGCAACTCCTCGGTCTTCGCGCCCTGGCCGCCATTGCCGATCGTGAAGTCGCCGTCCGTCGTCCGCACGGTTCCGATGGGCGTCAGCACCGCCGCCGTGCCGCAGGCGAAGACTTCGCGAAGTCGGCCGCTGGCGGCGTCGTCGCGCCATTGACCGAGCGAATAGCGCTCCTCGCGAACCTCGACGCCCTTGTCCCTGGCCAGGGTGATGACCGAGTCCCGGGTGATGCCGGGCAGGATGGTGCCCCCGAGCGGCGGCGTGATCATGGAGCCGTCGTCGAGCAGGAAGAACACGTTCATCCCGCCCAGTTCCTCGACCCAGCGCCGCTCGACGGCGTCGAGGAAGACGACCTGGTCGCAGCCGTGCCGGCTGGCCTCGTCCTGGGCCAGCAGGCTTGCGGCGTAATTGCCGCCGCATTTGGCGGCGCCGGTGCCGCCGGGAGCCGCGCGCGTGTAGTCCTCCGACACCCACACCGTGACCGCGTCGGCCTTGGTCTTGAAATAGGCGCCCACGGACGAGGCGATGACGATGAACAGGTATTCCGACGACGGCTTGACCCCAAGGAACGCCTCGCTGGCGAACATGAAGGGGCGAAGATAGAGGCTGCCGTCGCCGTCCGGGATCCAGTCGCGGTCGAGGCTGATCAACAGGTCCAGGGCCTCGAGGAACAAGGGTTCGGGCAGGGCGGGCATGGCCAGCCGCTCTGCCGAGCGCTGGAACCGGCGGGCGTTCTCCTCGGGGCG
>DASUIJ010000206.1:0-38730 GCA_036279815.1 Phenylobacterium sp.
CAGCGAGGCGAGGATGGTGGCCTTGCGCATGCCGTAGGTCCGGCGCGCGCTGGGCGCCCGCCTGGCCAGGGCCGTCGCGCCCCACCCCAGCAGCAGCGTCAGGACATCGGAGAGGTTGTGGCCGGCGTCGGCCAGCAGGGCCAGGGAGTGGGTCCAGAACCCGGCTCCGGCCTCCACCAGCACGAACCCCGAATTCAGCACCACCCCGACGGCGAAGGCCGGGCCGAAGTCCTTGGGCGCGTGGCTGTGCCCGTGGCCGTGGGAACGCCCGTGGCCATGAAAATGACCGTGCCCGTGGTCATGGCCATCGTCGGTGTGGTCGTGCGCCATGGCCCTATGTCTCACCGCGACGCCGCGGGATCAATCGGCGGGCGGGCGACCAGGGCCTCGGCCCGGCGGGTGGCCGCCGACAGCTTCGCCGACCAGTCGGTCACCAGGGCCTCGATCGCCGCGTCGTCGGCGTTGGCGGGCACGTAGAACGGGCCTTCCCAGATGCAGGCGCCGCGTCCGAACGGCGCCGCGATCATCACCTTGTCCCAGACGCTCCGCAGCTGGATCGCCGGCGAAACCGCCAGGCCGGTCAGGAACACCGGCGCGCCCGTGCGCCTGGCGATCTGCAGCGAGCCCGCCGCGATCACCTCGTTGGGGCCGCGAGGGCCGTCCGGAGTGACGATCAGGATGCCGCCCTCGGACACATGGTTGATGGCCTCGCGGAACGCCGCCACCGCCTGGCGGGCCTTGGTCGAGTCGCCCTTCTTGGCCGACGACATCCGGATGGCGGGATAGCGGGCGTGCTCCAGGGCCAGCGCGACGAACTCGCCGTCGGAGGACGGGGAGACAAGGCAGCGGCGCTTCTCCTTGCGCCACCAGACCTCGGCCATGCCCAGGCAGATCGGGATGCGGCCATGCCAGAACAGGCCCAGGGCCCCCTGGTCGCTGGTCAGCATCGGCTCCAGCTTCTCCAGGCCCTCGTGCCGCCAGCGGGTGGTGCGGCGGATCAGGATCAGGTAGCCGGCCAGCACCCAGCCCAGGAACGCCTGCACGATCTCGTTCCGCAGCAGCTTCTTCACGCGGCGGTCTCCGCCTCCAGGTCCTGGCTCCTGGCCAGGCGGGCGTAGAGGCCGCGCTTCCGGATCAGTTCAGCGTGGGAGCCGGTCTCCACCACCTTTCCCTTGTCGATCACATGGATGCGGTCCGCGCCGCGCACGGTGGACAGGCGATGGGCGATCAGGATGGTCGTGCGGCCGGCCATCAGCCGGGCCAGCGCCGCCTGCACCTGGGCCTCGCTCTCGGTGTCCAGCGCGCTGGTGGCCTCGTCCAGCAGCAGGATCGGGGCGTCCTTCAGGAAGGCCCGCGCGATGGCGATCCGCTGGCGCTGGCCGCCGGAAAGCCTCGCGCCCGCTTCGCCCACCTGGGTGTCGTAGCCGACCGGCAGGGCCAGGATGAACTCATGCGCCGCCGCCGCCCTGGCCGCGGCCTCGATCTCGGCCTGGGAGGCCTCGGGCCGGGCGTAGGCGATGTTGGCCCGGATGCTGTCGTCGAACAGGAACGGCTCCTGGGTGACCAGGGCGATCTGGTTGCGCAGGGAGGCCAGGGTCACGTCGCGCACGTCGACGCCGTCGATGGTCACCCGGCCCCCGGTGGCGTCGTAGAAGCGCGGGATCAGGTTCAGCAGCGTGGTCTTGCCGCCGCCCGAGGGTCCGACCAGGGCCACGGTCTCGCCGCGACGGACTTCGAAGCTGACGTCCTCCAGGGTGGGCGGGCCGCCCGCATAGGCGAAGCCCAAATGCTCGAAGGCGACGGTCGCGGCGCCGCGGGCCAGGGCCGGGGCGCCGGTGTGCTCCCGCACCTCGGGCTCCACGTCGAGCGCGGCGAACAGCCGTCGGGCCGCCGTGAGGCCCTCGGCGAACACGGTCTGCAGGTTGGCGAGCTGGCGCAGGGATTGGGAGCCCAGGCCCAGGGCGCCGATGAAGGCCACGAAGGCCCCGACATTCATGCCCCCCGACTGGGAGCGCCATCCCGCATAGGCGATCACCGCGGCGGTGATCAGGGTCATCAGGGTCTCGGTGGCCGGCGCCGCGCGCGCCCGGGCGTTGGCGCCCTTGACCAGATGGGCCTGGCGGCGCTGCACCACCTCGGCGACGCGGGCTTCCTCGAAGGCCTCCCGGTTCTCGATCTTCACCACCCGCACCCCGTCCAGGCTCTCCATGATCGCGGTGGAGAGCGCCGAGGTCTCGGCCATGGCCCCCTTGGCGGCCTTGGTGGAGCGTTTGGAGAACCGGCGCATGATCGTGGTCGCCAGCGGCGCGGCCACCACGAGGGCCAGGGACAGGTAGAGGTCGTTGGACACCATGACCAGGACGGCGCCGATCACCGTCAGCAGGTGCTGGGTGTAGTTGATCACGCCGGAGGTCGCCGCCTCGCGGATCAGGCCCGCATCGTAGAGCACCGACGAGACATAGGACCCGGAATGCTGGGTTCGCAGGCGGGCCAGATCGGCGCGCACCAGCTTGCCGAACAGCTGAACCTGCACGTCGCCCACGACGGCGTTGCCGATCTGGTTGACCAGCGAGGCCTGGATCACCTGGGCCAGGCCGCGGCCGATGGCGAAGGCGGCGATGGTGATGGGGATGGCGACCAGGGCGCCGGGCTTGTGCCGGACCAGCAGGTCGTTGATCGCGGGCTCCAGGATCTGGATCAGCTTGGCGCTCAGCACCGCCACCACGATCGCGGCCAGGAGGGCCCCAGTCCAGGATTTCCAGCGCGGCGCCATGTAGACTCGCGCGATCCGCCCGATCAGGGCGCGGGCCGAAAGCTCGGCGGGCACTGGGCTGGGCGCGGTCATCGTCCTTGGGGTCGGCTGTCGGGCCCTTGAAGTCAAGCCGCGCTCTGCCTCCCGGCCCACGAGGGGCGCAGGGTGTGCCGCGCGGGAAACGGTGCGCCCGATCATCGCGGCGCGCTTCCTAATCGGCCCGCGCCATCCTAGTTAGGGGCGATGAGCGACGCGGAGCGAGCCTTGGCCGATTTCGATCTCGTCACGCCCCGCGGGCGTTTCCGGACCTATCTCGACTATCTGTGGAAGGACCACGCCTACCTGCGGCTGAAGTTCTCCAACGCCCACTGGGTGTCGGACGAGCTGGTGCGCACCAACCAGCCCTGGCCGTTCCAGCTGGCGGAATGGAAGCGCAAGGGGATCAAGACCATCGTCAACCTGCGCGGCGGGTTCGACGCCAGCTTCCATGCGCTGGAGAAGGACGCCTGCGAGAAGCTTGGCCTGAAGATGGTCGACTTCACCATCACCTCGCGCGAGGTGCCCAGCCGGGCCCGGGTGCACGGCGCCAAGGCGCTGTTCGAGAGCCTGGAATATCCCGCCCTGATGCACTGCAAGTCCGGCGCGGACCGGGCGGGCATCATGAGCGTGTTCTACCTGCATTTCCGCAAGGGCCTGCCGATCCGCGAGGCCCTGGAGCAGCTGTCGCTCAAGTACCTGCACGTGAAGCACGGCAAGACCGGAGTGCTCGACTACACCTTCGAGCGCTACCTGGCCGAGGGCGAGCCCAGGGGCCAGACCTTCCTCGAATGGGTCGACAGCCCCGCCTATGACGAAGCGGGGATCAAGGCCGACTTCCGCTCCAGCATGTGGGGCCGCCTGCTGACCGAGGGCCTGCTGAAGCGCGAATAGGTCCGCCGGCCTGCGGCCAAGTTGATCCACGTCATCGCCCGGCCGGCCGGGACTCCTAGGGTCGAACCGACAGGCTCAGGGAGGATTGGCGATGGACGCCGCATTGGCCCAGGAGATTTCGGCGATCCTGCTCGAGGGCAAGGACCTTACCCTGGCCACCCTGCGCGAGGACGGCGCCCCGCAGGCGACCACGGTCAGCTACGCCAGCGACGGCGCCAGGATCTACTTCGGCTGTTCGCCCCAGTCGCAGAAGGCGGCCAACCTTACCCGCGACCCCAGGGTCTCCGTCACGGTGGATCTGCCCTATCTGGACTGGAACCAGATCCGGGGGCTCTCCCTGGGCGGCCGGGCGCGGCGGCTCGTCGACCCCGACGAGATCGGTCGGGCCGGCGCGCTGTTCCAGCAGAAATTCGCGGCCGAGATGGCGCAGTTCATGACGCCGGATCCGCCGGAAATGGCCCTGTTCGAGATCGTCCCGCAGGTGATCTCCGTGCTCGATTACCGCAAGGGTTTCGGCCACACCGACCTGGTCGAGGTCGCCGGGGCGCCGCCCACGACCGCCTAGCGCGGCCTAGTGGTGGTCGTCGTCCTGGTCGGGGTTCATCAGCTTGTGGGCGTGGATGATGAAGTAGCGCATCAGGGCGTTGTCGACGGTGGACTGGGCCTTCGAGCGCCACGCGGCGGCGGCTTCCTCGTAGCTGGCGTAGGCGCCGACCAGGTCGACCTTGCTGAGGTCGCGGAACACGTTGTGCTCCACGTCCTGAAGTTCACCGCCGATGACGAGGTGCAGAAGCTGCTTGTCGGGCATGGCTTGGGATTTCCGAAAGTGAATCAATTGCCCAAGGCGATATGCCCGACCCGGTTAAGGATCAATGGCGCCAGGCGCGGCGCGGCGCAGACCAGGCTCCGCTGCTGCGGATTGGCCCCGTTGTAACGGAAAGTCCGCCCGTGGTGGTCGCCGGCGTAGGCGCCCGCCTCGGTGGCGATCAGGTCGGCTGCGGCCAGGTCCCAGTCGCTCTTGGGCGCTATGGCCATGGTGGCGTCGAAGGCGCCCGAGGCCACCAGGCAGAGGCGGTAGGCGGTGGAGTTGCGCGCCTCGATCCGCATGGACGGCCAGGGCTGGGGCCAGGACGGATGCTCGAACATCCGCAGGTCGCCGATCATGCCGCAGCCCTCGACCAGCACCCGGTCGCTGGCCCGGATCGGCGCCCCGTTCAGGGTGGCGCCGCCCGAGGCGGTGGCGGCGTAAAGCTCGTCCACATCGGGGGCGAAGACGACGCCGGCCGACGGGCGATCGTCCTCCACCACGGCGATGGAGACGCTCCACCAGGGCCGGCCCTTGAGGAAGGCGCGGGTGCCGTCGATGGGATCGACCACGAAGACCCGGCGCCTGGTCAGGCGCTCGGGATTGTCGGCCGTCTCCTCGGACAGCCAGCCATAGTCCGGCCGGGCGCTTCGCAGACGCTCGGTCAGCAGGGCGTCCGCGGCCAGGTCGGCGTTGGTCACCGGCGAATCGCCCGCCTTGTACTCGATGGTCAGGCCTTCCGAGCGCAGCTTCGCCGCCAGGGCGCCGGCTTCGCGGGCGGCGTCGAGCAGCAGCTCCAGATCCGCTTGGGCCGTGGTCATTTTCCGGCGATGGCCAGTCCGTCGACCAGGATCGAGGGCGAGTTGGCCGAGCCGCGGATCTCCAGGTCGGAGCCCACCACCAGGCGCGAATAGATGTCGATCAGGTTGCCGGCGACGGTGATCTCGGCCACGGGGTAGGCGACTTCGCCGTTCTCGAACCAGAAGCCCGCGCAGCCCACCGACCAGTCGCCGGTGTTGCCGTTGAGCGAGGGACCGAACATCGAGGTGATCAGCACGCCGGACCCGGCGTCGCGCATCAGCCCGGCCTGGTCCTTGTCGCCCGGCTGGACCGTCAGGTTCGACGTTCCCACCCCCGACGGGCCGGCCAGCCCTCGGGACGCATGGCCGGTGGAGGCGAGGCCGAGCTGGCGGGCCGACGAGGAGTTCATCAGCCAGGTGGTCAGCACCCCGTCGTCGATCAGCGACCAGACGCGATTGGCGACGCCCTCGTCGTCGAAGGGCGAGGAGCCCAGGCCCCGCACCTTGTGGGGGTCGTCGACGATGTTGATCCCCTTGGCGAACACCTGCTGGCCCAGCTTGTCCTTCAGGAACGAGTTCCCGCGGGCGATGGAGGGGCCGCTGATGGCGCCCAGCAAGGGTCCGATGAGCGAGGTGGCCAGTCGGTTCTCGAAGATCACGGGCGCCGTGGTGGAGGCGATCTTGCGGGCGCCCAGGCGGGCGGCGGCGCGGCGGCCGGCCTCCGCGCCGATGGACTCAGGGGTCGGCAGGTCGGACAGCCAGCGGGCGGAGCGGCCGTCGTAGCCGCTTTCCATTTCGTCTCCGTCGCCGGCCACCACCGAGGCGCCGATGGAGAAGCCCGATGCGCGATGGACTCCGGAGAAGCCGTTGGAGGTGACCAGCCGCCACTCCGACTGCGAGGCCGACGACGATCCGCCTTCGGAATTGGAGATCCGCGGCATGGCCCGGGCGGCGTCCTCGGCGGCGCGGGCGGTTTCCTCCAGGGATTCCGGCGAGGGCTCTGCCGTGTCGTAGAGGTCGAGGTCGGGCAGCGGGCCCTTGGCGTAGCCTGCGGGGTCGGCCAGGCCGGAATAGGGATCCTCGGGCGCGAGCCGGGCCATGGCCACGGCGCGTTCCACCAGCTTGGCGCGGGCCTCGGGCGAGATGTCGGACCCCGACACGGTGGCGTGCTGCTTGCCGATGAACACCCGGAGGCCCAGGTCGCGGGACTCCTCCCGCTCGACTTCTTCCAGCTTGCCCAGCCGGACGTTGATCCCCAGCGCCCGTCGTTGGGCGCCCACGGCTTCGGCGGCGTCGGCGCCGGCGCGCAGAGCGGCGGCGACCACATCGGCTAACAGGTTTTCATCCATGTCCGCCATATGGCGGCGCGCGAGGCGCGGGGCAAGCGCGGTGCGCGCCGCCCGGGCCCTAAGGCAGGGCGTAGAACAGCAGGGCGACCGCCAGGAACACATAGGCGATCCAGGTCAGCACGATGCCGATGGCGCGGGGGAACGACGTCCCGCCGCTGGCGGAAAGCCCGATGGCGTGGATCACCCGGCCGGTGAACAGCAGCAGGCCTGCCACGTGGATCGCCAGCGGCGGCGCGCCGACCGCGGCCAGGACCGCGATCCCGACCATGGCGGCGGGTACGTATTCCGTGGCGTTGCCGAAGGCGCGGACCGCCTGGGCCAGCTCCGGCACGCCCTCGTCGCCCAGGGCGACCTTGTGCTTCTGGCGCTGGCGCACCACCAGCAGCGAGAGGACCAGCAACAGGACGATGTGCAGGCCCGCCCACAGGGCGGCCGCATGACCCGACGCAGCGACGTCCATGGCGGATGCTCCTTCGACGCCCCGGTGAGCGGCGAGTTGGGCGCGGAACGCCCCCCGGGGCAAGTGCGGCGATACGGCGCGGCTATTTCACCGGGTCGCCCGCGCCCGGCAGGCCCAGGCGGGCCCACTTGGCGGTGACCAGGTCGACGGTCGCCTGGTCCATTCCCAGCTGCTCGCCCCATTCGCGATGGGTCTCCGGCGGCCACTTGTTGGTGGCGTCCAGGCCGATCTTCGAGCCCAGCCCGCTCTCCGGCGAGGCGAAGTCCAGGTAGTCGATGGGCGTGCCCTCGACGAGGGTGATGTCGCGGGCCGGGTCCATGCGCGTGGACAGCGCCCACATGACATCCTTCCAGTCGCGGGCGTCGATGTCGTCGTCCACGACGATCACCCACTTGGTGTACATGAACTGCCGCAGATAGCTCCAGACGCCCATCATCACGCGCTTGGCGTGGCCGGGATAGGCCTTCTTCATCGACACCACGGCGATCCGGTAGGAGCAGCCCTCGGGCGGCAGCCAGAAGTCGGTGATCTCCGGGAACTGCTGGCGCAGCAGCGGAATGAACACCTCGTTCAGGGCCTCGCCCAGCACGCTGGGCTCGTCCGGCGGCCGGCCGGTGAAGGTGGTCAGGTAGATCGGGTCCTTGCGCATGGTGATGGCGCTGACCTGGAACACCGGGAACTTCTCGACCGAATTGTAGTAGCCGGTGTGGTCTCCGTAGGGGCCCTCGTCGGCGTAGTCGTCCAGCATCACGTGGCCCTCGATGACGATCTCCGCCTCGGCGGGCACCAGCAGCGGCACGGTCTTGGCCGGGACCAGTTCGACCTTGGCGCCGCGCATCAGGCCCGCGAACTGGTATTCCGACAGGGTGTCGGGCACCGGCGTCACCGCCGCCAGGATCGTGCCCGGGTCGGCGCCGATCACCGCGCAGGCGGGTAGGGGCTCGCGCCGGCCTTCGGCCTTCCAGCGGCGGTGGTGCTGGGCGCCGCCGCGATGGGCCAGCCAGCGCATGACGGTGCGGTCCCTGCCCAGCACCTGCATGCGGTAGATGCCGAGATTGTAGTCGTCCTCCCGCGTGGCGGAGGGTCCCTTGGTGACCACCAGCGGCCAGGTGATCAGCGGCGCGGGCTCGCCCGGCCAGCAGGTCTGGATCGGTAGCTTGCCCAGGTCGATCTGGTCGCCGGTCCAGACCACCTCCTGCACGGGCGCCTTCTTCACCGTCGCCGGGCGCATGGACATCACGGTCTTGGCCAGGGGCAGCATGTCCCAGGCGTCCTTCAGCCCCCGCGGGGGCTCGGGCGCGCGCAGGAAGGCCAGCAGTTCCCCCACTTCGCGCAGGTCGGCGGCGGTGGTCCGCTCGCGGCCCTCCAGCGTCACGCCCATGGCCACCCGCTTCACCGTGCCGAACAGATTGACCAGGCAGGGCATCGACGAGGGTTCGCCGTCGGCGCGGGTGACGTTTTCGAACAGCACGGCGGGGCCGCCGGTCGCCAGCAGGCGGCGCTGGATCTCGGTCATCTCGAGCACCGAGGAGACGGGCTCCTTCACGCGCACCAGTTCGCCGGCGGCTTCCAGCTTGGCGATGAAATCCCGCAAGGACCGGTAGGCCATGACAACTCCCGCAATTGGCGCCGCGGAAGCTAGGGCCGCCGCAAGGCGCTGTCACGCTTTGCGGCGCGGCCCGGCAGGCATAAACTGTCCGTTATGAAGCGCCTCGACCTCGACGACCTGCCGCCCAAGCTCGCCCAGCTGCTCACCGGCCTGGAGGAAGGCGAGGAACTGCTGCTGGTCCAGGGCGGCGCCGTGGCCGGCCGGCTGACCGGGGGCGCGCCCGAGGTCCAGGGCGACCCGGGCGAGGAGCCGCCCCCCTCCAAGGAGCGGGCCGCCGAGATCTTCGAGCAGTTCCGCTCGATGATGGAAGACGAGTTCTGAGCCCGGCCTGACGCCGCGCCTCAGCCCGCCGTCTTGGCCGCGTCGTAGTCCTTGACCGCCTTCCGGGGCGCGATCTCCCGCCACTTGCGCTCCAGGAAGTTCCGGAACGAGCCGGGATGCAGGGTCTCGATGCGGGCGAGAACGCTGGGATAGTCCTTGTAGTGGGCGGTGATGTGGAAGGTCCCGGGCTCGGCCTCCATCAGCATCTCGCGCTCGTCGAAGCTGATGGACGTCAGGACCACGCTCTGGTCGTCGCGTCGCAGCCGGGTGAAGAACTTGCCGTTCACCTTGTAGGCCGGCGCGCCGTAGGACATGCCCTCCTCGGCCAGGGGAAAGCTCATCACGATCTCGCGCACCTCTTCGGGGGTCATGGGGTCCTCCTGATCAGTAGGCCAGAGCCACGCCGTCCTTGCGCATCTCGGTGGCCGCCGCATAGCGGCCGGGCCAGCGCTCGATGGCCTGGTAGCCGCCGAAGCCGCCGTCGGACGCGCCCAGTTTCCAGCCCATCCGGGCCAGGGCGGCCTGGGTCTGGGCCGGCACGCCGGTCTCCAGGCGCAACAGGCCCGAGCCGTCCATGGCCGCTTCGCCCGTGGGCTCCGGCGATCCCTCGTGGTGCCAGCGGGGGCTGTCGCCGGCTTCCTGCAGGCCAAGGCCGAAGTCGACCATGTTGGAGATGATCTGCGCCTGGCCCTGGGGCTGCATGTCGCCGCCCATGACCCCGAAGGCCAGCCAGGGCGTGTCGCCCCGGGTGGCGAAGCCCGGGATGATGGTCTGGAACGGCCGCTTGCCCGGCGCATAGACGTTGGGATGGCCGTCGGTGAGCGAGAAGAGTTCGCCGCGGTCCTGGAACATGAAGCCCAGGCCGTCGGGCGACAGGCCCGAGCCCATGCCGCGATAGTTGGACTGGATCAGCGAGACCATCATCCCGTCGGCGTCGGCGGCGCACAGATAGGTGGTGTCGCCGTGGCTGGGCGCCTGGCCGGGGCTGAGCGAGGTCAGGACCTTGTCGGGCGAAATCAGCCCGGCGCGTTGGCGGGCATAGTCCTTGGACAGCAGCCACTCGGTGGGCGTCCTGTAGAAATCCGGATCGGCGTAGTAGCGGGCCCGGTCCTCGTAGGCGATCCGCTTGGCCTCGACCGCGTGGTGGATGGCGGCGGCCGACTGGAAGCCCATGGCCTTCACGTCGAAGTTCTCCAGGATGTTCAGAAGCTGCAGGGTCGCCAGGCCCTGGCTGTTGGGCGACAGGCCCCAGACGTCGACCCCCCGATAGCTGACCTTCTGCGGCGGGTCCCAGCGGGCATGGTGGGCGGCCAGGTCGGCCCTGGTCATCCAGCCGCCGATGCGCTTGAAATAGCGTTCGATGGTCTCTGCGATCTCGCCTTCATAGAAGGCGTCGCGGCCGCCCTCGGCGATCAGGCGGTAGGTGCGCGCGAGGCCCGGATTGCGGAACACCTCGCCCTCGCGCGGCGCCTTGCCGTCCGGCGCCCAGACCTTCCTGAAATTGTCGGTCTCCTCGATGCCGGCTCCGGGCCGGGTGAAGATGCCGTAGGAGCGCTCGAGATAGAAGGCGACGTTCTGGGTGATCGGCGCGCCGTCCTCGGCGAAGCCGATGGCCGGCTGGAACAGGTCCTTCCAGGGCAGCTTCCCGTAGCGCTGGTGCAGGGTCCACCAGGCGTCCACCGCGCCCGGGACGCTGACCGAGATCGCGCCGTAGGAGGGGATCAGGCCGTTCTTCGCCCGCCCCCGCACGGTCTCGAGGCTGAGACCCCGCGGGCTGCGGCCCGAGCCGTTCAGGCCCATCACCTGCCGGGCCTTCGGGTCCCACAGCATGGCGAAGCAGTCGCCGCCCACGCCGCAGGCGATCGGCTCGCCGAAGCCCAGCACCGCATTGGCGGCGATGGCGGCGTCCACCGCCGACCCGCCGCGCTTCAGCATCTCGATGGCGGTCTGGGTGGCCAGGGGATGGGCCGTGGCCGCGGCGCCGTGCAGGCCCCAGGCGGCGCTGCGGCTGGCGAAGGTCGCCCCGTCGATCCGGTCGCCGCCCCGCACGTCGGGCCGGTCGCGGTTGGGATTCTCGCCCCGGTTGGTGGCGTGGGCGACGCCCGCGACGGCGGCGGCGGGCAGGGCGGCCAGGAAGGTGCGGCGCAACATGTCGTCTCCGGCAGAGTCTGGATCGCCGCAGTTATAAGCGCGTGGTCGCCGGGCGGAAGTCGTGGGTTACGATGCGGCCTTGAGCGACAGGAGCTTGCAGCACTTTCCGCAATCGCCGCGGCTCATCATCCGAGGTCTCCCACCGGATCGACAGGCGGGGGAGGGCGGCGGCGGCATGTGACGCCTTCTCATGGGCAGGGCGTCAGGTGGCCGGCTTGAGGTTGAGGAAATCCAACGCGTCGCCGATGGGAATGAAGAGGTTGAGGCCGGCGGGCGCGCCGCCGATGTCGTATCCCTTCACGGTGATGCCGATCACGGCGCCTTTTTCGTCCAGCAGGGGGCCGCCGCTGTTGCCATGGTTCACCAAGACATCGCTCTGGATGTAGCTGTACCCATCGAAGATGCGGTTCGCCGAGACGATCCCCTTGGTCAGGGTGCCCTGGAACTTGGCGTCAAGCGGCGTTCCGATCGCGAACACCGCGGCGCCGGGCGTCGCCGCGCCCCGATGCAGTGGGAAGGGCTGGCGGCCGTGGGGGTTGGTGCGGATGAGCGCCACATCCCTGGCCTTGGCGTTGCGCAGGACTTCGCCCTCGCTTTCGAAGCCGTCCGACCAGCGCACCCGGACCTTGCGCTCGGCGCCCACGACGTGGGCGTTGGTCAGGACATAGCCGTCCGAGGACACGAGAAAGCCGCTTCCAAAGCCGTCACCGGCGAAGATGGCGACGACGGAACCCGATGCTTCGGAAATTGGGCCCGTCGTTTTTGGAGCCGCGTTGAGCACGATCGGGTCCGCAGACGCCACGATCTTCTGCGGGCCTTCAGCATCGTTTGCCGGGCGCACGAAGAGTTTTTTGAACTCAGCGTCTTCAGTCAGAGCGGTGGCGTTGCGCTCGAAGGCGCCCAACAGGATCGGCACGACATTGTCCGGTTCGGCTCGCCGCAGTTCGAAGAAACCGGTCGTGGATATTGTCGCCACGACTCGCTGCTGCAGACGCGAATAGACCTGCCATTCCACGGCAAGGGTCGCTGATCCCTTTTGCCACAAACGGGTGTCGTCATATTGCGAAGAGCAGATTTTCGCGTCGATCGATTTCACGCGCGCGCCAACGGCGAATTCGCCTGCGTTATCCGCACTTGGGTCGAAGAGATTGTCGGTTCCGCTCTGGAACCCGGCGGCTCTCATCGCCCTGCGAAAGACGTCCGGAAACGCCGCGTCCGCCACGTCGAACCTTCCGCTGCGCCACTTCAGGACCTCCATAGGGATACAGAACAGCCCGCCCTGCTGAATGCCGATGCGCTGTCCGACGGGAATATCAATCAGCACACGGGAGAGATTCACCGGCAAGGTCCGGGCGCCCAAGGGCAAGGATCGACCAGGCGGGGACTGAATCTCCTCGGCGTTCGCGACGTTGGCCAGCGCCACGGCGGCGCAGGCCGCGATCATCGACAACCGGATCAAATTTGTCTCCATGCTGAAAGGTCGGCGCGACTTAAACGTGTCGATACAATCCTAGGTAATGGAGCGCCTAATCTTCGGTAAACACCGCCAGCTCGTTCCCGCTCGGGTCGCGGAAATGGAATCGCCGACCGCCCGGGAAGCTGAAGATCGGCTTGACGATCTCGCCGCCGGCGGCGCGCACCTTGGCCTCCATGGCTTCGAGGTCCCTGGCGAACAGCACCACCAGGGGCGCGGCGAGCGCCTGTTCCGGGTCGGCCTGGAAGCCGCCGTCGAGGCCGCTCTCGGCGAAGGCCGCATAGGTCGGTCCATAGTCGGTGAAGCGCCAGCCGAACGCGCCGGCGTAGAAGGCCTTGGTGGCCGGCAGGTCGCCGCCGGGCATCTCCACATAGTCGATTCTGCCGTCTTCGCGCATGGCGCCGCCTCCCGGTAGTTCCGCTTTTGTTCTTTCTAGCGGCTCAACCTGGGAGAGTCCAGACGGCGGTCTTCTTGACCTCCTGGTCCTCCAGCTCGCGGGTGGTCTGGACCTGGTATTCCGCCAGCTTCTCCAGGCCTTCGCGGGGGAAATAGCTGCGGCCCGGATCGCCGATCAGCACCGTGGCGCCGGCGTCGCGGGCGGCGGACAGCCAGGCCATGACCCTGTCGGCCAGGGGTTTCTCGTAGCAGATGTCGCCGGCCAGGATGACGTCGGCGGCCGGGGGCGGGGCGTCCAGCAGGTCGGTGTCGGTGAAGGCGATGTCCACGCCGTTGGCCAGCGCGTTGAGGCTGAGCGCCTGGCCGCAGAAGCCGTCGATATCCGCCGCCAGCACGTGGGCCGCGCCGGCCCTGGCCGCGGCGATGCCGACGATGCCGGAGCCCGATGCGAAGTCGATGACCCGCTTGCCCGCCACCACCTCCGGCCTGTCGAGGATGTAGCGCGCCAGGGCCTGGCCGCCAGCCCAGGCGAAGGCCCAGAAAGGCGGCGGCAGGCCGATCTCCTCCAGCGCCTCCTCCGTCATCCGCCAGATCGGAGTGATCTCGTCGGCCAGGTGCAGCGCCAGCTCCGGCGTGTGGGGCGGATGCTGCAGGCGGGTGTTTTCGAGGATGAAGGCGCGGCGGCCTTCCGGGGTGCGGGGGATCATCACCCGGCTTAACCGGCGGGCTTCCCCGCCGCCAGCTTCATGACCGCCAGGTAGCCCCCCGGCTCCGTCAGCATATTGTCCGTCACGCCCTTGGCTTCAAGCAGGCGGTGGGCCCTGGGCAGGTTGTAGCAGGGCACATGCATGAACATGTGATGCTCGCAGTGATAGTTCACGAAGTAGGGGGCGAGCGTCGCGCGGGCGAGCCATCCGGCGCGGGTGGTCCGCGCATGGCGCAGAGGGTCGGGCTCGTTCTTGGCGATGCAGGCGTGCTCGGCGATGTTGCGCATGCGGGTGATGAGCTGGAACCAGGTGAACTGCGGGATCACCCACAGCACCGGCCAGGCCCACCAGGCGCCGAAGGGCGCGCCGATGGCGGTGATGATCACGCCGCCCAGCAGCCAGCGGCGCTTGCGGCGGATCTCCTCGGCGAGGATCGGCAGCAGGGGCTCCCCCGGCTTGCGGGCGCGCAGGCGGGCCTGAAGGTCCCCGAACCGCAGCTTGAACCCGGTCTGGCCGGTCAGGTCGCGGATCACCTTGCGGCGCAGGGACAGCGGGGTGATCGGGAAAGGCGCGGACAGTCCCAGGTCCGGGTCCTCGGCCTGCTGGGCGAAGCGGTGATGGCCCAGGTGATAGGTGCGGTAGCGGACCAGGCCGCCGCCGGTCAGCCATTCCCCCGCCCAGTCGTTGATCCTGGAATTCCCGTGCAGCGCGCCGTGGGCCGCGTCGTGCATCAGGATCGCCAGGCCGAGCTGGCGGCCGCCGATGATGATCCACGCGATCGGCAGGGTGATCGGCCAGACCACCGCCATGGCCCCGGCCGCCAGGATGGTCAGCCAGGCATGGGCGATCAGGGCCAGGCCCTTCCAAGACGAGCGCGGCGAGAGGCTCGCCCACTCGTCGGGGGTGAAATAGGTCTTGGGATCGACGCGGGCGGCTGCGGCCATGGGCGGATCATACTCCTCGAAGCCTGGAGGAAAAAGCTCGGCTAGACCGCCAGCTCCAGCCGGGCCAGGCCGCGGAAGAAGGGCAGGGTGCGCCACTCCGCCTCCTGCTCGGGATGCGCCAGCCGCAGGTTCGGGAAGCGGGCGAACAGCCTGGGGATCGCCACCTGCGCTTCCAGCCGGGCCAGCGGCGCGCCGATGCAGATGTGGGCGCCGCCGCCGAACGCCATGTGCGCCTGCCGCTTGCGGCTGATGTCGAAGCGGTCGGGGTCGGGGAAGACCTCCGGATCGCGGTTGGCGGCGCGCAGGGAGAGGGTCATGGCCTGACTGGTCTTCACCGGGCAGCCGCCGACTTCCATGTCGTGGGAGGCGATCCGGCCGGTGATGTCCACCGGCGGCTCGTAGCGCAGGATCTCCTCGACCACCCCGTTGATCAGGCCGGGATCGGCCCTGAGCTTGGCGAGCTCCTGCGGGTGGAGCAGCAGCAGCCGCACGCCGTTGCCGATCAGGTCGGTGGTGGTCAGGTTGCCGCCGACCAGCAGGGCGCCGAGATTGATCCTCAGCTCCTCGTCGCTGAGCGGCGCGCCCTCGGCCTGCAGCCGGGTCATGTCGCTGATCAGGTCGTCGCGGGGATTGGCGCGGCGCTCGGCGATGGTCTGCAGGAAATAGGCGCTCAGGGCCGCGCTGGCGCGCTCCATGTGCGCGGTCTGCTCGTCGTTGCGGAAGGGGTTGAGGCCCTGGATCACGCCCTCGGACCAGTCGCGGAACTCCACCAGCCGGTCATGGTCGACACCCAGGATGGCGGCGATCACGTCGATGGGGATCGGCACGCAGAAGGCGTCCATCAGGTCGAAGGTCTCATGGCCTGCGACGCGGTCCAGCGCCTCGTCGACGATGCGCTCCACATCCGGGCGGCACCTGGCGACCCGGGCGTAGAGCGCCTGGGCCAGGGGAGTGCGCACCCGGGCGTGGTCGGGGTTGTCGAGCATCAGGATGCTGGTGGTCTCGGAGCGCGGAACGCCTTCCACCACGGCGTCGGCGAAGCGGCGCTGCATCACCGCGGCTTCTTCGGCATGCATCGGATCGCGCCACATCCCCAGGTCCGTGGCGATGGCCCGCACGTCGCCGAAGCGGCTGATGATGAAACTGCCGGACGTCTCGTCGCGCAGCACGGGGCAGCGGTCGCGAAGGGGGCCCAGCACCGAATGCGGATCGCGCTGGAAGTCGGGGTTCAGCGGCGTGAGCTGCAGGATGGTGGGGGTCGCGTCGTCGGCCATGGTCGTTCCCTCGCTCGCGGCCGGGTTCAGAACACCGAACCCGGTCCTTTCCACATGCCGGCCACCAGGGCGGCGAAGAGGAGCAGCCCGGCCATGCTGTTGGATTTGAACAACTTGAGTGCGCCCTTGCCGTCGCGGACGTCAAGCGCCGCCGCCTGGCGCGACAACGAGACGCCGAACAGGGCGGCGGGGGGCAGGAAAAGAGGCCCCAGGCCTCCCGCCCAGGCGCAGGCCAGCGCCAGGACGAAGGCCGCCACATAGAAGCCCAGCACCGCCTTGGGCGCGGCGTCGCCCAGTCTCAGGGCCGAGGATTTCACCCCCGCCAGGGCGTCGTCCTCCAGGTCCTGGACGGCGTAGATGGTGTCGTAGCCGAGGGTCCAGAGCACGCCGCTCGCATAGAGCAGGATCGCCGGCCAGCCGAGGGTTCCAGTGGCCGCCGCGAAGCCCAGCAGGGCCCCCCAGTTGAAGGTGAGGCCCAGCCAGGCCTGCGGCCACCAGGTGATCCGCTTCATGAACGGATAGCCGGCCACCAGTGCCAGGGAGCCCACCCCCAGGCCGATGGCCAGGGGCGGCATGGTCAGCAGGATGGCCAGCGAGACCAGCGCGCAGCCGGCGATGAAGGCCCAGGCCTGCTTGACGCTGATCTGGCCTGACGGGATCGGCCGGCCGGCGGTGCGCGCCACCTTGGCGTCGAAGTCGCGGTCGACGATGTCGTTGTAGGCGCAGCCGGCCGCGCGCATCAGGGCGGCGCCCACGAACACTTCGGCGAGCAGCAGCCAGCTGGGCCAGACGCCCTTCATGGCGGCCGCCAGGGCGAGGCCCTGCCAGCCCGGCAACATCAGCAGCCAGATCCCCGTCGGCCGGTCGAAACGTCCGAGCCTCAGCCAGGGGCGCAGTCCCGCCGGCGCGAACCGGTCGACCCAGTTGGCGGGAGCGGCGTCGGGAAGCGGAGAGGCGGTGGTCATGGCGAAGTTCTAGCCCGATCTCGCGCGCCGCTCATCCCCCGATCGTGGCTTTCGCGCCGCAGTTCAGATTTCGCGTAACAACGTATGTTGACGCACGATTCATGCCCGCCTAGCTTCCCGGCGTCCTCAACGACAAGCGGAAAGGAGGGTCGACCAAGATGATTGCCATCGCAACGAACGACCTCCGCCGCGTCGCCCGACCGCGATTCTAGACACACGGAATCCAGGGGCCGGCGCCTGATTGGCTCCCCGCTCCAAGGTTTCTCCCCGTGTTCCCGCGATCCCGCTGGCGTCCTGCGCCCAAGCGCCCCTTCCAGACCCATCCCGACGTGAGCGCGCCTGTCCGCGCCGTCTCCGTCGCCCATAGACATCGACGGTTCCCATGACCGATTCCCATGAAGACGAAGACGAAAACCGACCCCGCGTCCTGACCAATATCCAGGTCCTGGAATATTTCTGGCGCCACTGGATGGTGGAGCCCGGCCGTTTCGCGACCATCGCCGTTCTGATCCTGGCCTCGACGGTCTGCGACGCCTCGATCCCCTGGGCGACGCGGGGCCTGATCAATGCGGTCTCGGCGCCCGAGCACCCCACGCGGACCGCCTGGATCGCCTGGGCCAGCCTGTCCGGGCTGTACCTGGCCTTCTACCTGCTCCGCTCGGGGATGTTCCGGCTGAGCAACGGCTTCTACTCGCGCATCATGGCCCGCATCGTCTCCGAGGGCTTCCAGCGGGTGCAGTCGTTCTCCTCGGACTGGCACGCCTCGAACTTCGCCGGGGCCACCGTGCGGCGGGTCAGCCGGGCCATGTGGGGCGCCGACAGCGCCTTCGACGCCCTGCTGCTGATGCTGACGCCCACCGTGCTCGTGCTGTCGGCGCTGGCGGTGTCGATCGGCCTGCGCTGGCCGGTGGCCGGCCTGTTCGTGGCCGCCCTGATCGTGGTGTTCGCGGTCTACAATGTGCTGGTTTCGACCTTCTACATCCGCCCGGCCAACCTGGCCTCCACAGCGCTGGACTCCGGCATCGGGGCCAATCTGGCCGACGCCATCGGCGCCAATCCGGTGGTCAAGGGCTTCGGCGCCGAGACCCGCGAGGAGGCGCGCTTCAACGCCCATATCGAGACGTGGCGGAAGGCCCAGAACGAGACCTGGGACCGCTTCAACCTCGTGGGCGTCGGCCAGAACCTTTTCCTGGTGCTGCTGCAGGCGGGGCTGACCGGCCTGCTGGTCAACGCCTGGTCCAAGGGCCAGGCCACCGCCGGGGACGTGGCCTTCGCCATCACCTCGTTCATCGTCATGGCCGGGTACATGCGGAACTTCTCGGAGATCACCCGCATGCTGCAGAAGGGCCTGGACGACAGCCTGGACGTCGCCACCTACATGCGCACCGAGCCCCAGCTGAGGGACCGTCCCGGCGCGCCGGAGTTCCGCGGCGAACTGGGACAGGTGGTCTTCGACAAGGTGACCTTCGGCTACGAGAAGCAGGGCTATCCGCTCTACGAGAACTTCAGCCTCGTGGTGGCGCCCGGCGAGCGGGTGGCGCTGGTGGGCTCCACGGGGGCGGGCAAGTCCACCTTCGTGAAGCTGATCCAGCGGCTCTACGATGTGCAGGAAGGCCGCATCCTGATCGACGGGCAGGACATCGCCCACGTCGCCCAGGGCTCGCTGCGGCGCGCCATCGCCGTGGTGCCGCAGGACCCCGCCCTGTTCCACCGCTCCATCGCCGAGAACATCGGCTATGCGCGGCCGGACGCGACCCGGGACGAGATCATGCTGGCGGCCCGACGGGCCCGCGCGCACGACTTCATCGCCAGGCTGCCCAAGGGCTACGACACCCTGGTCGGCGAGCGGGGCGTGAAGCTGTCGGGCGGGGAGCGCCAGCGGGTGGCGATCGCCAGGGCCTTCCTGGCGGACGCCCCGATCCTGGTGCTGGACGAGGCCACTTCGTCCCTGGACGTGGAGACCGAGCGTCTGGTGCAGGCGGCGATGGAAGAGCTGATGGTGGGGCGCACCACCGTGGTGATCGCCCACCGCCTGTCGACCATCCGCGGCGCCGACCGCATCCTGGTGTTCGAGGAGGGCCGCATCGTCGAGGAGGGTCGCCACCACGACCTGGTGACCAAGGGCGGCGCCTATGCCCGCCTGCACGCGGTGACGGAGGCGCACGCATGAGCCGCCTGATCCGCTGGGCGCGGGCCTTCGCCCGCGCCGTCGCCCGCGACGGGGTGTGGGTCTATGCGCCGCCCCTGGTCATCTCCGCCGCCAGCCCGCTGTGGCGGGCGGCGCCGCCGCCGCGCATCGCGGAAGAACCCGCCCCGGCGCCGGCGACGGCGACGGACCCGCAGTCGGTCGCCGCGCGGCGGGCCGGCCTGCGGCTCATCATCGGATTCCAGAGCCTCACATGACCGAGCACTACGAAGACAACGAGGAGGTCAGGACGCGGGTGCTGTCGAACGCCCAGGTGCTGGGGTTCATCGCCCGGTTCTGGATGCGGCGGCCCCTGCTGATGGTGGGGGTGACGGTCTTCACCCTGGGCTCCATCGCCCTGGACATGGCGCTGCCCTGGGCGTCCGGCCGGCTGGTGGACGCCGTGGCGGCGGGCCCGAGCGGCATCCCTGAGGCCTGGAGCGCCTGGGGGCTGTTCGTCGGCGTCTATCTGGCCATGGCCCTGGTCCGCAACGCGGCCAACAAGTTCTGGATTCCGGTGGCCGCCCGCAACATGCGCGACATGACCGACGAGGGGTTCGCCCGCGTCCAGTCGTTCTCGGCCGACTGGCACGCCGACGCCTTCGCCGGCGCCACCGTGCGGCGGCTCAGCCGGGCCATGTGGGGCTATGACGTCGTGTCGGACGCCGTGGTCATGTGGATCGGCCCGGCCGTGCTGGTGCTGGTCGGGCTGTCGGTGATGATGATCCTGCGCTGGCCGATGGTGGGGCTGTTCTCCCTGGCCATCGTCAGCCTCTACATCCTCTCGAACGTGGTCCTCACCTCGAAGTTCGGACGCCCGCTGAACCTGAAGTCGGTGGGGCTGGATTCGCGGATCGGCGGCGCCCTGGCCGATTCCATCACCGCCAACGCCACGGTGCGCAGCTTCGGCGCCGAGGACCGCGAGAGCGCGCGGATCGGCGGCGTCACCGAGATGTGGCGGGTGGCGATCATCAGGACCTGGAACAGGTTCACCGATATCTGGCTGGTCCAGAACCTGCTGCTCACCGCCCTGCAGGCCGGGCTGACCGGCCTGCTGATCCGGCTGTGGATCCGGGGCGAGGCGACGGCCGGCGACGTGGCCTTCGGGATCACCGCCTTCATGCTGATGAGCGGCTATCTGCGCAATGTGGGCGACAACATCCGCATGCTGCAGAAGGGCCTCGACGACGTGGAGGACGTGGCCCGCTACGAGCGCACCGAGCCCCAGGTGGCCGATGCGGCGGACGCCAGGCCGCTGACGGGCGAACTCGGCGAGATCGTCTTCGACCACGCGACCTTCCGCTACAAGTCCGTTCCCGAGCCGCTGTTCAAGGACTTCTCGCTCACCATCCGGCCGGGCGAGCGGGTGGCGCTGGTCGGGCCGACGGGGGCGGGCAAGTCCACCTTCGTCAAGCTGGTGCAGCGCCTCTACGACCTGGAGGAGGGCCGCATCCTGATCGACCGCCAGGACGTGGCGCACGTGACCCAGAACAGCCTGCGCCGCGCCATCGCCGTGGTGCCGCAGGACCCGGCCCTGTTCCACCGGACCATCGCCGAGAACATCGCCTATGCCCGGCCCGAAGCCACGGCCGACGAGATCGAACTGGCGGCCCGCCGGGCCCGCGCGCACGACTTCATCGCCAGGCTGCCCAAGGGCTACGACACCCTGGTGGGCGAGCGGGGCGTGAAGCTCTCGGGGGGCGAGCGCCAGCGGGTGGCGATCGCCAGGGCCTTCCTGGCGGACGCCCCGATCCTGGTCCTGGACGAGGCCACTTCGTCCCTGGACGTGGAGACCGAGCGTCTGGTGCAGGCGGCGATGGAGGAGCTGATGGTCGGGCGCACCACCATCGTCATCGCCCACCGCCTGTCGACCATCCGCGGCGCCGACCGGATCCTGGTGTTCGAGGACGGCCGCATCGTCGAGGAGGGGCGCCATGCGGAGCTGGTGGCCAAGGGCGGCGCCTATGCCCGACTGCACGCCGTGACCCTGGGCGCGGGCTAGGCCATAGTCGCAGGCCATGACCTACATCGAAAAAGCCGCGACCTGGCTGCGGGACCGCTTCGCCGATCCGGCCGCGGCGACCGCCAACGACCTCAATCTCGCCCTGCGGGTCCTGGCCATCTGGCGCTCGTCCACCCTGGTCGCCGAGTTCCAGCGCCACCACGGCCTGACCATCCTGCAGGGCCCCTTCGAGGGCATGGCCTATGTGGGGGCCGCCGCCGAGGGCGCGCTGCTGCCGCGCCTGATCGGGACCTATGAGCAGGAGCTGCATCCGGCGATCCGCGGGTTCGCGGCGGCGGACCTGGACTGCGTGATCGATGTGGGCTGCGCCGAGGGCTACTACGCGGTCGGCATGGCGCGGCTGATGCCCCGGGCCACGATCTACGCCCACGACATCAACGAGAAGGCCCAGGCCGCCTGCCGCGAGCTCGCCGGGCGCAACGGCGTGGCCGAGCGGGTGGTGGTGGGCGGGATCTTCGCGCCGGAACAGTTCCAGGCCTTCGCCGAGCGCAAGTGCCTGGTGATCTGCGACATCGAGGGCGCGGAGGACGACCTGCTGCGCCCCGACCTGGCCCCGGCCCTGGCGGGGATGAACCTGATCGTCGAGGTCCACGAGGTGTACAAGCCGGGCCTGCTGGCGCGGATGATCGAGCGGTTCGAGCCCACCCATCACGTCGAACGCCTGGACATGGGGCCGCGCACCCTGCCCCTGCCCCTGTGGTTCTTCCGCAAGAACCACATGGACCAGCTGCTGGCGGTCTGGGAGTGGCGCTCGGGGCCGACGCCGTGGCTGGTCCTGAAGCCGAAGACGGCGCCTTAGCCGCCCGGTCCCTTCATCCCGGCGATGGCCGGGGCGAGCGGTTCAATCGGACAGGGCCGCCGCGAGACGGCCCGCCAGGTCGCCCCGGGGTTCGACGCGCACCGATTCCAGCCCCAGCCACCCGGCCATCAGCCGCAGTTCCTGGGCCAGGGCGACGGGGGTCGCCGCATCGGCCCCGGGTTCGGCGTGGGTCGACTGCACCGCCAGGACGCCGGCCTTGCGCTCGGCCTTCAGGTCGACGCGGGCGGTGATGGCCTCGCCCTGCAGGAAGGGCAGGACGTAGTAGCCGTGGGTGCGCTTGTGGGCCGGGGTGTAGATCTCCAGCCGCACCTTCACCCCGAACATCCGCTCGGTCCGCTCGCGGAACCAGATCAGGTTGTCGAAGGGGGAGAGCAGGGCCTGGGCCTGCACCTTGCGCGGCCGCCGGGCCTGCGGGTGCAGATAGGCCTGGGCGCCCCAGCCCTGGACCTCGACCGGGACCAGCTCGCCGGCCTCCACGAGTTCGGCGATGCGCGCCTTGGTGTCGGCCACCGGCATGCGGAAATAGTCGCGCAGGTCGCGCTCGGTGGCGACGCCCTGGGCGCGGGCGGCGATGCGGACCAGTTCGCGCTGGGCCTCGTCGCGGGGCGGGGTGGGCGTCTCGCGCACCGCCTTGGGATGGACCTTCTCGGGCAGGCCGTAGACCCGCTCGAAGGTGCCGCGGCGGGTCGCCGTGGTCAGCCGGCCGGTCCAGAACAGGCATTCCATCGCCCGCTTGTCCTCGCTCCACCCCCACCAGCCGCCGGCGCCCTTGGCCCCGAGCTCCAGTTCGCCGGCCGACATCGGGCCCCGCTGCTCGATCTGGGTCCGCGCCTTCTCGATGAAGTCCCCATGGGTGCGCAGGAACCGGGCCACGCCCTTCCAGGCGCCGACGCCCTCGGCGGCGTCCTCCATGCGCCAACGCATCAGCGGCTGGGTGGACCAGGGCGCCAGCGACGCCTCGTGCATCCAGTACTCGTAGAGCGCCGGGCGCCTACCCCAGGCCAGGTCTTCGAGCAGGGCGCGCGGATAGGCGCCCAGCCTCGAGAACAGCGGCAGGTAGTGGGTGCGCGAGACCACGTTGACCGAATCGATCTGCAGCACGCCCAGCCGCTCGATGGTCTTGAGCAGATGGCGGCGCCCGGCGGTCTCGGGCCGCCGCTCGGCGAAACCCTGGGCCGCCAGCGCGATGCGCCGGGCCGCCTTGGCGGAGAGGGTCTCGGTCATTCGCCGATCGGGGCCCTACCGCTCCAGCCGACCGTCGCTCAGCGCGGCCATCTCGAAGGGGAACACCACCTTGGGGTCAGGCTTGTCGACCGTCTTGGCGACGTCCTTGGGCGCCAGCGCCTTGACCAGATGGCGGATGACGTTCAGCCGCGCCTCCTTCTTGTCGTCGCCCCGGACGCAGGTCCAGGGAGCCAGGTCCGAATTGGTGCGCTTCAACATCTCGTCGCGGGCGGTGGAATAGTCGTCCCACTTCTTCTGGGCGGCCTCGTCCAGCGGGCTCGCCTTCAGAATCTTCAGCGGATCGTCGTGGCGCTCCGCCAGCCGCTTGGCCTGCTCGCCCTTGGAGACGTCGAGCCATAGCTTGACCAGCTTCAGCCCGTTGTTGACCAGCATTCCCTCGAACACCGGCACGTCGCGCAGGAACGCCTCGTGCTCCTCCGGCGTGCAGAAGCCCATCACCGGCTCGACCCCGCCGCGGTTGTACCAGGAGCGGTTGAACATCACCGTCTCGCCGCTGGCCGGCAGGTATTCGACATAGCGCTGGAAGTACCACTGGCTGCGTTCGCGGTCCGAGGGCTTGGACAGAGCGACCACCCGCGTGGCGCGGTTGGACAGGTGCTCGGTCACCCGACGGATGGTCCCGTCCTTGCCGGCGGCGTCGCGGCCTTCGAAGATGATCAGCACCTTCTCGCCGGATTCCATGGCGTGCTGCTGGAAGCGGACCAGGGCGAGCTGCAGGTCGGCCAGCGTCTTTTCGTAGGCGTCGTCGGAATTGGACATGGGGAAAGCCTAGTCCGGTTCACACTCCAGCGGCTAGAACCCTTGCGACATGATCCGACTGTTCGTCCCCCACCCGCTCGCCGCCGACGCCGCCTTTCCCCTGGACGACGGCCAGAGCCGCTACCTGACCTCGGTGATGCGCAAGGCCGTGGGCGACGAGGTGCTGGTGTTCAACGGCGTCGACGGGGAGTGGCGCTGCGCCATCGATCAGGTCGGAAAGCGGTTCGTGATCCTGAGGGCCCGATCGCTGGAGAGGCCGCAGTCGCCGGGTCCCGACGTGGTGCTGATCGTCGCCCTGGTGAAACGGGGCCGACTGGAGACGATCGTCGAAAAGGCCGCCGAGCTGGGCGCCGCGGGCGTCTGGCCGACCATCACGGAGCGGACCAACGCCGATCACACGCGCGAGGACCGCCTGCGGATCATCGCCACAGAGGCCGCCGAGCAGACCGGGCGGCTGGACGTGCCGGAGATTCGCGCGCCGGTGAAGCTGGACAGGCTGCTGGCGGGCTGGGAGGCGGGCCGCCGCCTGCTGTTCTGCGACGAGGCCGGGGACGCAAGGCCGGTGATCCAGGCCCTGGCGGGGGCGCCGGCCGGGCCCTGGGCGATCCTGATCGGGCCGGAGGGCGGCTTCTCCCCCGCCGAGCGGGAACGGCTGCGGGCCCTGGACTATGCGACGCCGGCGACGCTGGGCCCGCGCATCCTGCGCGCCGACACCGCCGCGATCAGCGCGCTCACGCTCTGGCAGGCGGCGTTGGGCGACTGGCGCGGATAGCTTTCGGCCGGGGCTTGAGCTTTCCTGATTTGCGCCCACTTGATTGAACAGCGTAAAGATCGCGCCGTTTTGCCCGGCGAGAGCGCCGAAGGCATGTGTGTGGGGTGGGGAGAACAAGATGGCCGACGCAAAGGTCGATGACCGTCCCCTGACGTTCGACGATATTCTGGCCTGGTTCGACGAGGGCTCGAAACCCAAGGACCAGTGGCGTGTGGGCGCGGAGCACGAGAAGTTCGTATTCCAGCTGGGGACCCACGAACCGGTCCCCTATGAGGGTCCCAGGGGGATCAAGGCCCTGCTCGAGGGCCTCAGGCGATTCGGCTGGAAGGGCGTCTACGAGGGCGAGACCATCATCGGGCTGGAGCGCGGCAAGGCCAATGTGAGCCTGGAGCCCGGCGGCCAGTTCGAGCTGTCCGGCGCGCCGCTGGAGACCATGCACGACATCTGTTCGGAAACCGGGGAGCACCTCAAGGAGGTGAAGACCGTGGCCGACGAGCTGGGCCTGGGCTTCCTGGGGCTGGGCTTCACCCCGATCTGGCGGCGCGACCAGGTGCCGGTCATGCCCAAGGGCCGATATAAGATCATGCGCGAGTACATGCCCAAGGTCGGCTCGCTCGGCCTCGACATGATGTTCCGCACCTGCACGGTGCAGGCCAACCTCGACTTCGGCTCCGAAGCCGACATGGTCATGAAGTTCCGGGTGGCCCTGGCCCTGCAGCCGATCGGCACGGCCCTGTTCGCCAATTCGCCGTTCGTGGAGGGCAAGCCGTCGGGCTTCCTGTCCAAGCGCGCCAACATCTGGACCGACACCGATCCCGACCGCACCGGCATGTTGGACTTCGTGTTCAAGGACGGCTTCGGATTCGAGACCTACGCCAACTACCTGCTCGACGTGCCGATGTATTTCGCCAAGCGCGACGACAAGTACGTGGACCTGTCGGGCAAGAGCTTCCGCAAGTTCATGGCCGGCGAACTGCCGGAACGCCCGGGCGACCGGGCGACCATCAAGGACTTCGCCGACCACTCCACCACCGCGTTCCCGGAGGTGCGGCTGAAGCAGTACCTGGAGATGCGCGGCTCGGACTCCGGCCCGTGGAGCCGGCTCTGCGCCCTGCCGGCCCTGTGGACGGGAATCTACTACGACAGCCAGGCCCTGGCCGCGGCCTGGGACCTCTGCAAGGACTGGGACATCGCCGATCATGAGCGCCTGCGCTCGGACGTGGCGACCCTCGGCCTCAAGGCCAAGATCGGCGGCCGCACGGCCCAGGACGTGGCCAAGGACATGGTGGCCATCGCCCGCTCGGGCCTGAAGAACCGCAACCGGCTCAGCGCCGGCATGGTCGACGAGACCGGCTACCTGTCCGAGCTGGAGGAGATCGCCGATTCGGGGATCACCCCGGCCGAGCGGCTGCTGGAGCTCTATAACGGTCCCTGGAAGGGCGATGTCTCGCCGGTGTTCGAGGCCTTCGCCTACTGACAGCTGTGAGTGGTTCGGTCGGAATGGTTCAACGTCATCCCTTCGAAATCACCGATCGCGGCCAAACCCATGCCGGTGAATGGCGCGTCGAAGACGGGCAGGTTCACGTCACCAGCCACCTTGGCTCGATCAGCTCTCCGGTCGTGACCCTGATGGATCGGATGATCCCCCTGCCTTCCGACAGGGCGAAGGGCATGCTGTGGAAGCTGGCTCGGGCCAGCGATCCAAATCGACCTTTCTGGTATTGGCGTTAGGTCGGCCGGCCAGGCGACCGGAGGCTGCGGACGTGATCGTGCCCAAATACGCCAAGCTGGAGAACGAACGGCGTTCCTCGCGAATCTGGCCCGGGCTCGGGACCTGACCGGACTGCCGCAGCGCCGGATCGAGGACCGCTACCTCGACGGCTCGCGGCTGCGCCTGCGGGCGATGACCGACAGCGTCACGGCCGACCCGTTCTTCTCCGGTGGGAGCCTGTGTCGGGTCTCGGCGGCGGAACTGGCCGCGCGGATGGGCTAGCCGTCACCCCGGTCGGCGCGCGCGGGAGATTTCTCCTCAACCGAGGTTGGTCTTTCGTCGCCGTTCAGCCGCCATGGGGCCGGGTCGGGTCGTCCAGGTTGGTGGGCCAGTGTTCCCTCTGGCTGGACCCGGAGCCGCTGTCGGTGTGCAGGATCGCTTCGTCGATGTCGGTGCGCAGGGCATGCGGAACGACGGCTTCGTCCTCCACCGCATAGACCTCGACCTTCTCGCGATAGAAGGCCAGGCGGCCGCGAATCTGCTCCATGGCCGGGAAGGGCTCTTCGTAGGTCCAGACGGCGTTTTCGGCGAAATGGCCGTCCATCAGGAGAGTGTAGTAGCTGGCGTCGCCCTTGTAGGGGCAGTAGGTCGCGCGGTCGGTGAGGGTGAGGAATTCCAGCGAGACGTCCCCGCGTGGGAAGTAGACCACGGGGTGGCAATTCTCCTCCTCCAGGATCAGGGCGTCGCCGGTGTCGGCGATCACGTGTCCCTGGAAGCCGACCCGCCAGCGGGTGGCGGCCGGGGCGATGGTGATCGGATGGTCGGGACCGGGGATCTTCATGGCGGGCCTCTCCTGGGTTCGGAAGCGGAACGTCTGACATGGGCCCGAAGCTCCCCGGGCGCCAGCCACTTGGCGCCGGGTTGCTTGTCTTGGCCCGTTTGGCGTGATCATCTGCCGCCAAATCATGCTCGGCGGGGGCGAAACAGCCCCGATCAGCGCCGGCCGTCTAAGGAACGGATCACCCCTAAATGAATCTCGTCGTCCTGCTCGGGCTCGTCGTCACCCTTCTGACCGGCGTTCCCGTCCTGCTTCAGCTCATGCGCAATCACCCACGCGGGCTGATCATCCTGTTCTTCGCCGAGATGTGGGAGCGGTTTTCCTATTACGGGATGCGCGGCATCCTGATCTTCTACCTGACGCAGCACCTGCTGTTCGACCAGGCGGCGGCGAGCGCCCAGTACGGATCCTACACCTCGCTGGTGTACCTGCTGCCGCTGGTGGGCGGCATCCTGGCCGACCGCTACCTGGGCACCCGCAAGGCGGTGGTGTTCGGCGCCCTGTTGCTGGTCGCCGGCCATTCCATGATGGCCCTCGAAGGCAAGCCCGCCACCGAGACCCTCAGCTATGCGGGCCAGACCTACCAGGTCGAGGCCGCGGGCCGGATGGAGGACCGCAAGGCGCACATCGTCGTCGCCGGCACGCCCTATGAGTTCGGCCCCTCCAAGGACGGCGGCTTCGAGATCAAGAACCTGCCGGCCGGCGCGCCCCTGCCGCAGGTCCTGCCCAAGGGCGAATACAAGCTGGAGATCCACCGCGACCCGTTCGGGGTGAACGCCTTCTACCTGTCCGTTTCGCTGATCATCATGGGGGTGGGCTTCCTCAAGCCGAACATCTCCACCGTGGTCGGCCAGCTCTATCCCGAGGGCGATCCCCGTCGGGATTCCGGCTTCACCCTCTACTATTACGGCGTGAACCTGGGCGCGTTCTGGGCGTCGCTGGTCTGCGGCCTGCTGGGCCAGTACGTCGGCTGGTGGGCGGGCTTCGGCCTCGCGGGCGTCGGCATGGCCCTGGGCCTTGTCGTGTTCATCATCGGCAAGCCGCTGCTCCAGGGGAAGGGCGAGCCGCCGGATCCTGTGAAGCTCAAGGCGCCGCTGTTCGGACCCGTCAGCCGCGAATGGCTGATCTACATCCTGGGCGTCCTGGGCGTCGGCGTGGTGTTCATGCTGGTGCCGCGCAACAACCTCGTGGGCGTCGCGCTCACCCTGGCGATCCTCGCCTCGGCGGGCGTCATCGCCTTCATCATCGCGGTGGCCTGCAAGACCTGGGCGGAGCGCCAGCGAATGATGCTGGCGGTCATCCTCATCCTCGGCGCGGTGGTGTTCTTCACCCTGTTCGAACAGGCGGGCAGCTCGCTCAACCTCTTCGCCTCAACCAATGTGGACCTGACGGTCATGAGGGAGGCCACCACGTTCATGGGGCTGCCGGTGGGCAGCCGCGCCCAACTCGAGGCGGCGGGCGTCCACCCGTCGGGCCTGGCCTGGATCGACACCGCCATGGGCGCCGCACAGACCCAGTCGTTCAACGCCGGCTTCATTCTCATCTTCGCGCCCGTCTTCGCGGCGATGTGGGCCTTCCTGGGCGCGCGGGGTCGTGACTTCGGACCGACCATGAAGTTCGGCCTTGGCCTCATCCAGGTCGGCCTGGGCTTCATGGTGGTGGTGTGGGGCGCCGGCCTGCACGACGCCGCCTTCCGCCTGCCGCTTCTGCTTCTGGCCCTGCTCTATCTGCTGCACACGACCGGCGAACTGTTCCTGTCGCCGGTGGGCCTGTCGCAGATCACCAAGCTGGCCCTGCCGACCGTCGTCTCGTTCATGATGGCGGTCTGGTTCCTGGCCTCCTCGGCGGCCCAGTTCGTCGGCGGATGGATCGCCAGCCTCGCCGGCACCGAGACCGTGGGCGGTCAGGTGATGGACCCGGCCGCGGCCCTGGCCGCCTCGACGCGGGTGTTCAACATGCTGGGCTGGGGCGGCATCGGGTGCGGCGTGGTCTTCATCCTGCTCAGCTTCTTCGTGAAGGCCTGGACGCACGACGTGAAGACCGAGGCCCATGCGGAGATCGAGAGCGGCGCCCCCGTCGTTTAGGCGGCGGGCTCAGCCGAAGGTCTTGCGGACCCGCAGGTAGTAGCTGCGGCCGAACTGGATGTCGCGGTCGTCGGTGAAGGCCAGGCCGGCCAGGTTTCGGGGTCCGGCATAGACGTCCTGGATGTGGCGGAAACCGCGTTCGGTCAGGTTCTGCACCTGGGCGGTGAAGGTCAGGTCCGGCGCCGGCTTGTACTCGGCGTAGAGCACCACGAAGGTCTTCAGCTTGTCGGTGTAGACCTGGTCGAACCGGTAGGAGGTCTGGCGCCAGCCGCCGAAGACGTCGACGCCCCAGTTGGCGTTGAACTGCGGCAGGTCCTGGCTGAAGTGGGCCTCCCACTCCACCGGCCGCAGGCGGGAGATCTCGCGTTTGGCCAGGGTGGTGGGGTCGGTCACCTCCGACTTGCGCCAGGTGGAGGTCCCGCGCAGCTGGCCGCCCGGGATCAGGAACCGGTCCAGCGGCAGGGTCAGGTCGAGGATCGCTTCATCCTTGGTCCCGTCGCCGATGTTGCTGGGCGCGTCGTGGGCGACGCCGGCGGCGTCGAAGCTGGGCGCCCGGTCGATGGCGTCGCTCAGTTCGGAATGGCGCAGGGTCAGGGCGATCGAGCCCTTCTTCCAGAATCCCTGCTCGACCGCGATTTCGCTCACCCAGGCCTGCTCCGGATCGAGGTCCGGATTGCCCGCCGTCACCACGCCCGAGGCCAGGGTGGAGGAGGCGACGAAGTCGTCGAAATTCAGCTGGCCCACGACGCGCTCGTAGCGCAGGCGGACCTGGGTCCCCTGGGCGGGCGCCCAGGTGACGAACAGCCGGGGCTTGGCGAAATGGAGGTCCTTCTCCAGCCGCACGTCGCCGGTGGAGGTGATCGAGGAGGTCTCGTACCGGAGGCCGCCTTCGAGCGTCCATTGCGGGCTGGCCCGCCAGACCGCCTTGCCGAAGACTTCGTTGCGCTTCTCCTCCACATGGACGTTGGCCGCGGGCAGGGGCACGGGCGCGCCGTTGCGGACGAACGAGGTCTTGTTGTCCAGGGTGTTGAGCGCGCCCTCGCCGCCGGCCTCCAGGGACAGGGCGTCGCTCCAGCGGTATTTCAGCACGCCCCGGCCGATGGTCTCCTCGGTGTCCTTGTCCAGGCCGAAACGGACCTTGGCGGCCGGCGTGCGGAACTCCGAGGCGTAGGCCAGATCGTCGGTCTGGCGCAGGGCCACCAGCTCCAGCTGGGTCCGATCGCCGAACCTGCGGCTGAAACGGGCGCCGAGCTCCGTCTGCAGGCGGTCCTGGGTGTCGTGGCCGGAATCCAGCTCGATCGTCGGGAAGGTCACGCGGTCGAGCTCGTTGTAGCGATAGTGGTCGTCGAACAGCCGCCCGTTCACCTTCAGGCTCCCGCCGGCGAAGGGCAGCTCGTAGGCGGCGGTGCCCACGGACTGGTGGACATCTCCGTGGCTCTCGATGCCCGCCCGGCCCAGCACCTTGCCGGTCGGGTCGACCTGCAGGTTCGGGCCCGAGCCCGAGCCGTCGTCCACGCCTTCGCCGTAGCGGGCGCTGCCCTCGAACGAGCCGGGGCCGATGGGGCCGGTCAGCTCCAGGCGCACCCCGATCTTGTCGCGGCCGTCATAGATGTAGTTGTTGGCGAACGCGGTCACCGCCTGCCACTTGGCGGTCTTGGACCGGACCACGTTGGCGATGATCGACTTGCCCTGCATGTCGATGCCCGGCGCGCCGCCGCGGATCAGCTCGACATGGTCCACCTGGCCGGCGGGGATGCGGCGCAGGATCTCGTCCAGGCTGTCGGTCTTGGAGGCGGGCCGCGCGCCGTCGATCAGCACATTGCCCGCCGCGCCCTCGAAGCCGCGCACGTCGTCGCCGGTGTCGAGCTGGAAGCCGGGCACCCGGGCCAGCATGTCCAAGGCGGTGGTCGCCTTGGCCGCGGCGAAGAACGAGACCGGATAGCTGGTCACGCCCTGGACCGCGGCCGGCGAGATCGCCGCCGCCTCCACGGCCTGGGCCGGCGCGGCGTCGTGGGCGGCGGCGGCGGCCAGGACGGTGATCAGGCTCAGTGCAGGTGACATGCGGCTCCCCGGAAAACGCGCCGTCAGGTGGCTCGCGGGTGGGCGCCGGGGCCAGTTAAATGCCTGTAAGGTAGATTAAATCTCCGACAGGTCCGGTCAGAAGGTCTTGCGAAGGCGGACATAGGCCATCCGCCCGAACTGGATGTCGCGGTCGTCCACGAAGGCCAGTCCGCGGGTGCTGCGCGGGCCGGAATAGACGTAGCGGGTGTGGCGGAATCCGCGCTCGGTGAAGTTGCCCGCCTCGGCCCGGATGCTCAGGTCCGTTCGGGGTTTCCACTCGATGAACGGCTGGACGTAGGCCTTCAGCTTGTCGATGGCGATCTGGTCCTGGCGATAGGACGTCTGGCGCCAGGCGCCGAAGGCGTCGACACCCCAGTTCAACTTGTACTGCGGCAGGTCCCAGCTGAAGTGCGCCTCCCATTCCTGGGGCCGCAGCTTGGAGATTTCCCGCGTCTCGTGCGTGGTGGGATCGGTCACTTCCGACTCCCGCCAGGTGGACTCCAGGCGCAGCAGCACGCCCCTCAGGCCGATCTTGTCGAAGGGCAGGGTGAGGCTGGCGATCAGTTCGTCCTTGGTTCCCTCGCCGATGTTGGCCGGGGCGTCGAACACGCCGGTGGCGGTGAACACCGGGGCCCGGTCGATGACGTCGGTGAGGGTCGAATGGCGCACGGTCAGCACGGCTGCGCCGCCGCTCCAGAACCTCCGCTCGATGGCGGCCTCGCTGACCCAGGCCTGTTCCGGATTGAGGTCGGGGTTGCCGGTGGTCACCACCCCCGTGCCGAGCGAGGACGACGCGGTGAAGTCGTCGAAGTTCAACTGGCCGACCACCCGCTCGAACCGCACCCGCAGCTGGGTCCTGGCGTCGGGATCCCAGGCCACCGAAAGCCGGGGCTTGGTGAAGGTGAGCGACTTTTCCAGCCGCACATCGCCGGACGAGGTGATCTCCGAGCCTTCCTGGCGCAGGGCGGCCTCGACCGTCCACTTCGGAAGCGGCCGCCAGACGGCCTTGCCGAACACCTCCCAGCGCTTCTCCTCCACGTGCACATTGGCGGCGGGCAGGACGATCGCGGCGCCGTTCTCGGTGAACCGGATCCCGTTGTCGAGGGTGTTGAGCGCGCCTTCGCCGCCCAGCTCCCACGACAGTTTCGGGGTCTGGGTGAACTTCAGGACGCCGCGGGCGATCGACTCGCCGGTCTGGGAATCCTGGATGAAATGCTGCGCCGTTCCCGGGGAGTCGCTGACCTCGTCGTAGAGCTCGTCCTTGGACTGGCGCAGGCCGACCATTTCGAGCTTGAGGCGGGCGCCGAAGTCGCGGCTGTAGCGCACGCCGATCTCGGTGGTGTCCTTGTCGTCGCTCTTGTGGTCGAGCGCGAGACTGTCGGCGGGAAAGCTCGACCGGTTGGTCTCGTCATAGTCGAAATTGTTGCGCGCGAAGCGGCCGTTGACGCGCAGCCGACCTCCCATGAGGGGCAGCTCGTAGGCGCCCGTCGCGACGATGTCGCTGCCGGCGCCTTCGGACTGCACCAGGGACCGGATCTGCGGCGCTCCGCCCGGACCCAGCTGCACCCGCGGACCATCGCCGGCGCCGTCGTCTATGCCCCGGCCCATGAACAGGCCCGCTTCCCAGCTGCGGCCTCCGGTTCGCCCGGAGCCTTCCAGCCGCATGGCGCCTCCGCTGCGGCCGTCATCCACCACATAGTTGTGGGCCACGGCGAACAGGCCGTTGAAGCTGTCGCCGGTCTTCAGGACCACGTTGGCGATCACCGATTTGCCCTGCATGTCGATGCCGGGCGCGCCGCCGCGG
This sequence comes from Phenylobacterium sp., assembly GCA_036279815.1. Lineage (GTDB taxonomy): Bacteria > Pseudomonadota > Alphaproteobacteria > Caulobacterales > Caulobacteraceae > Phenylobacterium. Next base: position 33,240 of record DASUIJ010000206.1, read on the forward strand.
ATCAGGTCCACATGGGCGATCTTGGCGGCCGGGATGCGGCGCAGGATCTCGTCGAGGTTGTCAGTCTTGGAGGCGGGCCTCTGGCCGTCGATCAGCACATTGCCCGCCGCGCCCTCGAAACCGCGGACGGAATCGCCGCCGTCGAAGGAAAAGCCCGGGATGCGCGCGACCATCTCGCTGGCGTTGGCGGGCCGGGCGGCGGCGAAGAACTCGGCGGGATAGGAGATCACCCCCTGGGTCGGCGGAGCCGCCGCCGCCGTCTCGAGGCTCGCCGCCGCGGCCGCCGCCTGGGCCAGCGCGTGGATGATGATCGGCATGGCCGCGGACTCCCGGAATTTTACGCACGTCAACTGACCTGCGTCGGGAGGGGCCCGCCAATTAAAAGGCCGTAATCTGCATTACATTTGCGAAATCTAAGCGCCGCTTAGTCGGCGCCGGGGCTAGACGCTGGTGCCGCCGACCGTCAGTCCGGTGATCTTCAGGGAGGGCTGGCCGACGCCCACCGGGACGCTCTGGCCGGACTTGCCGCAGACGCCGACACCGGGGTCGAAGCCGAAGTCGTCGCCGATCATGGTGACCCGGGTCAGCGCCGAGGGGCCGTCGCCGATCAGGGTGGCGCCCTTGACCGGGGTGGTGATCCTGCCGTCCTCGATCAGGTAGGCCTCGGTGCATTGGAAGACGAACTTGCCGTTGGTGATGTCCACCTGGCCGCCGCCGAAATTGGCGCAGTAGAGCCCGCGCTTGGTGGCTTCGATCATCTCGGCCCGCGGGGTGGAGCCGCCCTCCATGGCGGTGTTGGTCATGCGGGGCATCGGCATGTGGGCGTAGGACTGGCGCCTGCCGTTGCCGGTGGCCTTCATGCCCATCAGGCGCGCGCTCATGCGGTCGTGCATGTAGCCCACCAGGACGCCGTCCTCGATCAGCACGGTGCGTTCGGTGGGGGTCCCCTCGTCGTCGACGGTCAGCGAACCGCGCCGGCCGGCCAGGGAGCCGTCGTCGAACACGGTGACGCCCTTGGCGGCCACCCGCTCGCCGATCCGGCCGGAGAAGGCCGACGTGCCCTTGCGGTTGAAGTCGCCCTCCAGGCCGTGGCCCACGGCTTCGTGCAGCAGCACGCCGTTCCAGCCCGGACCCAGGACCACGTCCATCTCGCCGGCCGGGCAGGGGACGGCGTCCAGGTTGACCAGGGCCTGGCGCAGGGCCTCCTCGGCCTGCTCCTGCCACTTCTCGGCGCTGATCCAGGCCTCGAATCCGGCGCGGCCGCCGGCGCCGGTGAAGCCGTTCTCGCGCTTGCCGTCCTTTTCCACGGTGATCTGCACATTGATGCGCGACAGCGGGCGCACGTCGCGGATCAACCGGCCGTCGGCGCGCAGGATCTCCACCGTGCGGCGTTCGCCGGACAGCGAGGCCATCACCTGGACCACCCGCGGGTCCAGCTTGCGGCACCAGGCGTCGATCTCCTGCAGCAGGGCGACCTTCTCGGAGAAGGCCGGCGAGGCGGTGGGGTCGTCCTCGCCATAGAGCTTGGTGTTGGTGGCCCGCGGGGCCTCGTCCGAGCTGCCCGAATAGCCGCGCTTGGCCAGGGCGGAGGACTGGCCGGCGCGACGGATCGCCGCCTCGGAGATTTCGCTGGAGTGCGAGTAGCCGGCGGTCTCGCCCGCCACCACCCGAAGGCCGAAGCCCTCCGACGAATCATAGGCCGCCGATTTCAGCCGCCCGTCGTCGAACAGGAATGATTCGCTTTCGGAGCGTTCGACGAACAGCTCCCCGTCGTCCGCCCCGGCCAGGGCCTCGCCCAGGATCTCCCGGGCCCGTTCGGGCGCCACGCCGGCGGCGTCGAGGATCGAGGGAGCGGGGGAATGGGCGTTCATCGTCTCTACCTGGCAGGCGGCGCGGGTTCGCAAGGGTTCCAGAGATAGGGTCTCCACCGGTCGGCGTCACCCCAAACCGCCGTGGAACGGACGATCAGCGGGCATTGTGCGTCATATCGCCCCGATCCCTCGCGCCATAAGGGCCGCAACCGCCTTGGCAAGCCCCTACTGAGCGCGTATGCAGCCCGCGATGGGCCGGGCCATGCGCGTGATTGCATGGGCCGATCCTCTATGACGTCGGCGGGGGCGATCGCTATCGGCGAGGCGCGGCCGGCCAAGCAGACCGAGGGGACATGAAGTCGAGGTTTCAAGGGATGCGGGCGTTGGCGGCCGGGGCCGCCGCGGGCGCAATGACGGCGTTCTGGGCGGTGTCCGCCCTGGCGCAAACGCCGGACAAGATCGGTCAGCCCACGCCGGGCGCGATCGATCTGCAACCGGGTGTCACGCCGCTGCGGCATGACGCCATTTTCTTCCACAACGCGATCCTGCTGCCGATCATCACGGCCATCACGCTGTTCGTGCTGGCGCTGCTGATCTGGATTGCCGTGCGCTACAACAAGCGCGCCAATCCGGTGCCGGCCAAGTGGAGCCACAACACGCCGATCGAGGTGATCTGGACGGTCCTGCCGGTCCTGATCCTGATGTTCATCGCGATCTTCTCGTTCAAGCTCCTGTTCGCCTATCACGACATGCCCAAGCCCTACATGAGCATCAAGGCCACGGGTTACCAGTGGTACTGGGGCTACGAATATCCGGACCAGAAGATCGGCGAATTCGTCTCCAACATCCTCCCCGAGGATGAGGCCAAGGCGAAGGGCGTGCCCTTCAGGCTGGCCGCCACCGAGCCGCTGGTCGTTCCGGTGAACCAGGTGGTCCGGGTCTACGTGACCGGCGCCGACGTGATCCACGCCTTCGCCGTCCCGTCCTTCGGCATCATCACCGACGCCGTGCCCGGCCGGGTCAACGAGACCTGGTTCAAGGTTGACCGCCCGGGGATCTATTACGGATCCTGCCGCGAGCTCTGCGGCGTCGACCACGCCTTCATGCCGATCGAGGTTCACGCGGTCAGCCAGGCCGAGTTCGACGCCTGGGTCGCCTCCAAGGGCGGCACCAAGATCGGCGCGGCCCCGCCGCCGGCCGCTCCGGCTCCGGCCGCGACCGCCGTCGAAGGCGCCGCGGTTCCCGCCGCCGCCACCGCTCCCGCGGCCGCGGCTCCGGCCCCCACCGCCGCGGCTCCGGCCGCTGCGACCTCCAAGCCTGCGCCCGCTGCGGCGCCGGCTGCGAAATGATCTTAGGATAGCGTTCGATGGCACACGCCGCCGCTCACGACACACATCACGATGACGACCACAAGCCGGGCTTCGTGGCCCGCTGGTTCTTCTCGACGAACCACAAGGACATCGGCACCCTCTACATCCTCTTCGCCATTATGGCGGGGCTGGTGGGCGGCGCCCTGTCCGGCCTGATCCGCTGGGAGCTCATGGAGCCCGGCATCCAGGTCTTCACCAAGGGCAGCCTGCTCGACCAGCTCGGCGTCGTCGAGGCCTCCAAGCACGGCTACAACGCCGTGGTCACGGCCCACGCCCTGATCATGATCTTCTTCATGGTCATGCCCGCCATGATCGGCGGGTTCGGCAACTGGTTCGTGCCGATCATGATCGGCGCGCCCGACATGGCCTTCCCGCGGATGAACAACATCTCGTTCTGGCTGCTGGTCGCCGCCTGGGTGATGCTGCTGACCTCGATGTTCGTCGACGGCGGCCCTGGCCGCGGCTTCGGCGGCGGCTGGACGCTCTATCCGCCGCTCTCGACCAGCGGGCATACCGGCCCGGCCATGGACTGCGCCATCCTGTCGATCCACCTGGCCGGCGCCAGCTCGATCCTGGGCGCCATCAACTTCATCACCACGATCTTCAACATGCGCGCGCCGGGCATGACCCTGCACCGCATGCCGCTGTTCGTGTGGTCGATCCTGGTCACCGTCTTCCTGCTGCTGCTCTCGCTGCCCGTTCTGGCCGGCGCGATCACCATGCTGCTGACCGACCGCAACTTCCACACCCACTTCTTCGACGCCGCCGGCGGCGGAGACCCGGTCATGTACCAGCACCTGTTCTGGTTCTTCGGCCACCCCGAGGTGTACATCCTGATCCTGCCCGGCTTCGGGATGATCAGCCACATCGTCTCGACCTTCTCCAAGAAGCCCGTCTTCGGCTACCTCGCCATGGCCTACGCCATGGTGGCCATCGGCTTCATCGGCTTCGTCGTGTGGGCGCACCACATGTACACGGTGGGCATGCCCATCAACCTGCGGGCCTACTTCGTGGCCGCGACCATGGTCATCGCCGTGCCCACGGGCGTGAAGGTGTTCTCCTGGATCGCCACGATGTGGGGGGGTTCGATCGACTTCAAGACGCCCATGCTGTGGGCGATCGGCTTCATCTTCCTGTTCACCGTGGGCGGCGTCACCGGCGTCGTCCTGGCCAATGCGGGCATCGATTACAGCCTGCACGACACCTATTACGTGGTGGCCCACTTCCACTACGTCCTGAGCCTGGGCGCCGTTTTCGCGATCTTCGCCGGCTTCTACTACTGGTTCGAGAAGATGTGGGGCGTGAAGTACAACGAGTTCCTCGGCTGCGCGCACTTCTGGGTCACGTTCGTCGGTGTGAACCTGATCTTCTTCCCGCAGCACTTCCTGGGCCTGCAGGGCATGCCGCGCCGCTACGTCGACTATCCCGAGGCCTTCGCCTACTGGAACAAGGTGTCGACGATCGGCTACATGATCACCGCCGCCGGCGTGGTGATCTTCCTGGTGCTGCTGCTGGAATCGGCCATCCGCCGCCGCAAGGCCGAGGCCAATCCCTGGGGCGAAGGCGCGACCACCCTGGAGTGGACCCTGTCCTCTCCGCCGCCCTTCCACCAGTTCAGCGAACTGCCGGTGGTGAAGCCGGACCTGCACTAGGTCCGGCCCCGCCAAGACTTCCTGAGGGGCGCGGGCTGGGACAATCCGGCGCGCGCCCTTCGAGTTTCAAGAGAGTAGAAGTATGGCGATGCCCGCCGCCGTCACCAGAGCCGCCATGCCTGCCCGCTGGCAGGACTTCCTTCAGCTGATGAAGCCGCGGGTGATGTCGCTGGTGGTGTTCACCGCGATCACCGGCATGGTGTGCGCGGGCAAGCCCATCAACCCGATCCTTGGCGCCGTCGCCATCCTCTGCATCGCCGTGGGCGCCGGCGCCTCGGCCGCGCTCAACATGTGGTACGACGCCGACATCGACGCGAAGATGCGCCGCACCCGCGGCCGGCCGGTGCCGGCGGGCAGGGTCCAGGGCGCCGACGCGCTGGCGCTGGGCGTCGTGCTGTCGCTCTTCTCGGTGATGATGCTGGGCATGACGGTGAACTGGCTGGCGGCGGGCCTGCTGGCCTTCACCATCGTCTTCTACGCCGTCGTCTACACGATGTGGCTCAAGCGCTGGACGACGCAGAACATCGTCATCGGCGGCCTGGCCGGGGCGCTGCCGCCGGTGATCGGCTGGGCTGCGGCCACGGGGACAACCCCGCTGAACGCCTGGCTCCTCTGCGCCATCATCTTCATGTGGACGCCGCCGCACTTCTGGGCGCTG
>DASUIJ010000207.1:0-10171 GCA_036279815.1 Phenylobacterium sp.
ATGACCCAGGGATTCCTCGAGCGGCTGCGCGATCTGGCGGACGCCGGGGACGGCGGTCCCGAGGCGCCCGGCGTCGCCCTGTTCGCCATCGACGAGGCCCACTGCGTCAGCCAGTGGGGCCACGACTTCCGCCCGGAGTACCGGATGCTGGGACGCCTGGCGCAGATGTTCCCGGACGTCCCGCGCCTGGCGGTGACCGCCACCGCCGACGCCAGGACCCGCGACGACATCCGCGCCGAGCTGAGGCTGGAGAATTCCTGCGAGTTCGTCGCCAGCTTCGCGCGGCCGGAACTGGCGCTGTTCGCCGAGCGAAAGCGCGGCGCGGGGCACAAGCGGGTGCTGGAGCTGATCGAGGCCCGGCCCGGCCGGTCCGGGGTGGTCTATGCCGGCTCCCGCGAAGGCACCGAGAAACTGGCGCAGGCCCTGCGGGAGGCGGGCGTCCCGGCCCTGGCCTACCATGCCGGGCTGGACAAGGGCGTGCGGGCGCAGCGGCTGGAGACCTTCCTGGAAGCCGACGCGGCGGTGATGGTGGCGACCATCGCCTTCGGCATGGGCGTGGACAAGCCCGACGTCCGCTTCGTGATCCACGCCGATCCGCCGGCCTCCATCGAGGCCTACTGGCAGGAGATCGGACGGGCCGGGCGCGACGGCGATCCGGCCGAAGGGATCACCCTCTACGGCTCGGCGGACATGGCCTGGGCCTATCGGCGCATCGACGGGCGCGAGGTGGACGACCAGGTCAAGGCGGTCCAGGCGCGCAAGGTGCGCCAGCTCTACGCCATGCTGGACGGGACCACCTGCCGGGCGGCCGGGGTGCGGCGCTATTTCGGCGAGGAAGGGGTCGACCGCTGCGGCCAGTGCGACCTGTGCCTGGGGACCATCGCCACGGTCGACGCCACCGAGGCGGCCCAGAAGGCGCTCTCCGCCGCCCATCGCATGGGCGGGCGCTATGGGCGCGGACGGCTGGTGGAGCACCTGCTGGGCAAGACCAAGGACCCGTCGTCCTTCGAGGCCGGGCTCTCAACCTTCGGGGTCGGCCAGGAGTTCAGCCCCACCGGCTGGCGCGACCTCATCGACCAGCTGCTGTTCGACGGCCTGCTGAAGGAAGACCCCAATGACGGCCGGCCGCTGATCGGGCTGGGCGACGTGGAGGGCGTGCGCGCCGTCTATCGCGGCGACCGGCGGGTGGCGCTGCGCCAGGCCCTGGAAGGGCACGAGGCCGGCGCGCGCACGGGACGGCCGCGCAAGCGCGCGCGGGAGGCCGCCGCGGCCCTGGGTCCGCACGACCAGCCGCTGTTCGAGGCCCTGCGCGCCTGGCGCACCGCCGAGGCCAAGCGCCAGCACGTGCCGCCCTATGTGATCTTCCCCGACCGCACCCTGATCGACCTGGCGTCCCGCAAGCCCTCGAACCTGGGCGCCCTGGCCGGGGTCAACGGCGTGGGCGAGAGCAAGCTGGCCCGCTACGGCGAGGCGGTGCTCGAGGTCATGCGCGGCATGGAGGCCTGATCCTCTCCCCGCGGACGGGGAGAGGAGGCCGGCCTAGAACCGGGTCTTCAGTTCGACGCCCCAGGTGCGGGGGTCGTTGACGAAGCCCGTCAGGTTGTTGAAGTCGATGCCGCCCTCGAGGGTTTCCTCGTCGGTGATGTTGCGGCCGAACAGGGCCGCCTCCCACTGTCCGCCGGCATGGGAATATCCGACCCGCAGCCCGCCCTCCAGCAGCCGGTCCGAACTGTATTCCCTCGACTCGTAGAGGAAGAAGTTGATCTTCGAGCGGTAGGCCCAGTCAGTGAAGGCGAAGAACTCGCCGTCGCCATAGGGGATGGCGTAGCGGGCGGTGAGGTTGGCGATCCAGCGCGGGGCGTTGGGCAGGCTGTTGCCGTCGATGTTCACCGTGCCGGGAAGCACGCCCGCCGGATCGAGCACCGTGCAGCCCGATCCGCAGGGGGCGGTGGCCAGGTTCGGATCGTCGATCTCGGTATGATTGTAGCTGAGGCCCGCGGTCAGCAGCAGGTGCTCGACCGGCGCCGCCTCGGCGTTGAACTCGAAGCCGTAGCCGTTGGCGTGGCCGGCGTTGATCAGCCGGTTGAAGTTGGCCCCGCCGCCGACGGCGGTGAGCTGCAGGTCGGAGACCCGGTAGTAGAAGACGTCGGCGTCCAGGCGCAGGCGGCGCTCGAACAGATCGGCCTTCACCCCGGCCTCGTAGGACATCAGGGTTTCCTTGCTGGCGACCGACAGGGTGTCGCCGAACAGCAGGCGGCCCTGGATCGAGGGGGCGCGATAGCCCTTGGCCAGCCGGGCGTAGAGGTTGACGTCGTCGTTCACCGCATAGGTGGTCGACAGGTTGAAGCTGACCTCGTCGCTGCTCGGATTGGCCCGCAGGCGGGCGGTGGGCGGCGCGCCGAACGGCGAGACCAGGCGCTGGGCCACGAAGTCCTTGTCGTCGTTGGAATAACGCAGGCCGGCGCCGATCTTCCACTGGTCGGTCAGGGCCCAGTCCCCGTTGGCGAACAGCGCCCAGGAGGTGGTCTTCTGGTGCTGGTAGGCGAAGCCGTCCTGCGCCCCGCCGGCCAGGGTGCTGTAGTCGAAGCTGTCGATCTTCACGTCTTCGAAGAAGTAGAACCCGCCCAGCGTGTAGGACAGCTTGCCGTGGTCTCCGGCCAGGCGCAGCTCCTGGCTCCATTGGGCGTGATAGGGCATCCCGTCGGCGCTTTCCGCGGGGAACGGGATGAAGCCCGGGCCGAAGGGCGGGGCGAACGAGGCGCCGAAGCCGCCGTCGATGTCCCCTCGGGAATAGACCTTCACGTGCTCGTAGCCGGTGATCGAGGTGAGCGTGGTCTCGCCCAGGGCGGCGGTGATCTTCAGGTTGGCGCCGGTCGCCTGCACCTTCTGGGCGGACCGCGGCTCGGCGTCCTGGGCGATGGTCTCGCGATCGTAGGTCGAGGCGAAGTCGTTGGAGCCGGCCCGGATGATGTTGGCCCGGAAGATCTGCGGCGTACCGTCGAGGTCCAGGTGGTGGACGTTCAGCAGGGCGCTGAAGCCCTCGGTCGGCGTGAACAGCAGCTGGCCGCGGAAGGCGGTCTCGTCATAGCCGCCGGTGGCGTTGTTCCTGTGGGTGAAGGCGTTGTCGATCCAGTCGGCGCGGTGCTGGTGGAGCGCCGACAGGCGGCCCGAAAGCACCCCGTCGATCAGGGGGCCGGAGACGGCGCCTTCCAGGTTGACGGTGTCGTAGGTGGCGTAGGAGGCCTGGGCGTAGCCGCCGAACGCCTGGGTCGGCTTGGCCGAGTCGAACTTCAGAACGCCGGCCGGGGTGTTGCGGCCGAACAGCGTCCCCTGCGGACCGCGCAGGACCTCGACCTGGTCGATGTCGAACAGCGGGAAGCCTTTGAGGATCGGGCTTTCCAGCACCACCTCGTCATAGACGAAGGAGACCGGCTGCGAGGCGTTGAGGTCGAAGTCGGTGTTGCCGAGACCGCGGATATAGGGCCGCGGGAACGTCCGGCCGAAGCTGGATTCCAGGGTCAGGCTGGGCACGCGGGCGGAGAACACCCGGATGTCGCCGCCGGAGGAGCGGATCACGTCCAGCTTCTCGCCGCTGACCGCCGTGACCGATTCCGGCACGTCGTTGATGTTCTCGGTCTTCTTCTGGGCGGTGACCAGGACTTCGGAGACTTCGGTCGGCGTGTCCGCGGCGAAGGCGGGGGCGGCGACGCCAAGGCCGGCGGCAAGGATCAGCGCGGCGGTCGCGGCGCCGCAAAGCGTGGTGTGTCGGGGGGGCATGGAGGGGTCCGGAAAAATTTCGATGGCACAGCTTCTAGTTCCCGTCGCGCGGTCGCGAAACCGCAGCCGTCCCGTCGCCGCGACGTCACCCTTCACCTGTGTCCGCCGCGCCGCACAATCTGGACGGGAGACCTGGATCGCCCGGCGCCTCGGAGGCCGCGTCGCGGGGCCGACCGGTCGGGGTCGCCGTCGCCAGGCGGATGCCGACCCCCACCAGGGCGGCGCCGGCCATCAGGGGCGGGTCTATCGCCTCGTGGAGGGTGACGGCCGAAATGAGGATGCCGAGGACGGGGGTGGCGAGCAGTCCCATGGAGATGGCGCTGGCGCGATGGCGTCGCCCCGCCTCCACCACCGCCCAATAGGCGAAGGCGGTGCCGACGGGTCCGACATAGGCCAGGGCGGCCATGGCGCTCGGCGCCAGGGCGGGGGGCGGGCCTTCGACCAGGCCGGCCAGCGGGACCAGGATGGCGGCCGCCGCCAGCATCTGCCACGGCGCCAGGACCAGGGGGCTGGCCGTGAACCGATGGCCGCGGACGAAGACGATCGAGACCGCCCACGCCGCCGCGGCCGCCATGAGCATGGCGTAGGCGAATATCTGCTCATGCCCGCCCGGCCGCAGCGACGGCGCCACGATCGCCAGCACGCCCGCCAGGCCGACCCCGACGCCCAGGATCGCCAGCCGGGACATCCGCTCCCCCAGCCGCCACGCGGCGAGCGGGACCACCCAGATCGGCGTGGAATAGGCCAGGACGGACGCCCGGCCGGGGGGCAGTATGGTCAGGGCGAAGCCGGTCAGCGCCGAATAGGCGGCCATCTGCAGCATCCCCGACACGGCGACCAGCGGCCAGTCCGATCGCGGCGGAAGCACGACCTGCCGCCGCAGGGCCAGGACGCCGAACAGGATCAGGGCGGCCACCGAGAACCGGGCGGCCCCGAACCAGATCGGCGGCGTGGTCGCGACACCGACCTTGATCACCGGCCAGCTCGCAGCCCAGGTCAGGACCAGCAGCGGCAACAGGAGCCGGTGGCCGACCCCTGCCCCAGCCGGGCCCGTCGGCGCGGGCTCGGCGGCCGTCATTTGGTCGACTTCACGTAGCGGACGAAGCCCGCGACGTCGTCGGGCATGAGCCGGCCGATGGCGCCGGTCGAATAGACCGCGGTGATCACCCGGCCGTCGGGATCCAGCACGAACCCGGTGGACTGCAGGAAGCGCGGGTCGTCGTTGAAGGAGGCGCCCGTGGCCGCGGCGAGCTTTTCCGCGTCGGCGCCGTAGCCGACCGGGAAGGTCAACCGGTGCTTGTCGACCAGTTCCGTGGCCGCCGCGAGGGGGTCGGTCGACACCGCCGCCACCTTGACGCCGAGGTCGGCCAGCGTCTCCCGCCCGCGGGAGAACGCCGCCAGCTGGGCATTGCAGTAGGGGCACCAGGAGCCTCGATAGAACAGGACCACCCCATAGGACCCCGCCAGGTCGCCGGGCAGGGACAGGCCGCCTCCGGCGACGGACTCGAACGTGATGCTGGGGAAGATGTCCCCGTTACGCAGCGCAGGCATCTGGGCCTCCTCGAATTGGACTATTTAGTCCAGTCTTATTGCACGCGCAGGGGTTGTCAAATAGGATTGCGCTCATGGGAGAATTTTCAGCCGAGCCGATCCGCACGGCTCGCGGCGCGGCGACCCGAGCCCGCATCGTCGACGCCGCCACGGACCTGATGCGGGTTCAGGGGGTTGCGAACACCAGCCTCGACGCCGTGCTCGCGGCCAGCAAGGCCAGCAAGTCCCAGCTCTACCACTACTTCGCGGACAAGGACGGCCTGGTGCTGGCCGTGGTCCAGAGACAGGCCGAGCGCGTGCTCGCCGCCCAGGAGACGCTGCTGCGCGACCTGGCGTCGCTGGACGATCTGCGCCGATGGCGCGACGCCCTGGTCGACCTGTCGCGCACGACCGATTGCGCCGGCGGCTGCCCCTTGGGCTCGCTGGTGTCGGAGCTGGCCGAGTCGCCGCAGCCGCGCGCCAGGCTCGCCGATGGCTTCGCGCGCTGGGAAGCCTATCTGGTGGCGGGGTTCCGGAAGATCCGCGGGTCCGCCGTCCCCCGGCCGGGGGTGGACCTGACCGAACTCGCGACCGCCACCCTGGCGGCCCTGCAGGGCGGGTTGCTGCTCGCCCAGACCACCCGCTCCACCCGCCCCCTGGAGCTCGCGCTCGACATGGCGATCGAGCACGTCGCCGCCAGCCTGCAGGCGCCCGCGCCGGGTTGACCCCGGTCAATGCGCGGTCGCGCCGGCCGGGCCCACTGGCGGGACAGAGGCGCCCCATGCCCATGCCCCGCCCTTCCGTCCGGATCTTCCTGTGCGGCGACGTCATGACCGGCCGCGGGGTGGACCAGGCCCTGGCCCATCCGTGCGACCCCGAGCTCCGCGAGTCCTATATGCGCTCGGCGCTCGACTATCTGGAGCTCGCCGAGCAGGCCAGCGGGCCGATCCCGCGTCCCGTGGGGCCCGGCTATGTCTGGGGCGCGGCGCTGGAGGAACTGCGGACGGCGGCGCCCGACGTGCGCCTGGTCAACCTGGAGACCGCGATCACCCGCAGCGCCGACTTCGCGCCGAAGGGGATCAACTACCGCATGGCGCCGGAGAACGCCGGATGCCTGTCGGCCGCCGGGATCGACGCCTGCAGCCTGGCCAACAACCATGTGCTGGATTTCGGCCCCTCGGGACTGCTGGAGACCCTTGAGACGCTGCAGGACCTGGGCGTGGCGGCGACCGGGGCGGGCCGCAATCTCGCGGAGGCCGGCGCCCCGGCGGTCATTCCCCTGCCCGGAAAGTCCGCGCGGGTGATCTTCCTGGGCGCGGCCCTGGAGGACAGCGGCGTGCCCCCCGGCTGGCGCGCCGGGCCGGACCACCCCGGCGTCAACCTGGTCGAACCCAGCCGGGAGGCGGCCCGGTCGCTGGCCGCGCGCATCGCGGAGCTGCGGCGCCCCGGGGACGTGGCCGTGGTATCGATCCACTGGGGCTCCAACTGGGGCTACCAGGTTCCCGAGCCGCACCGGCGCTTCGCCCACGCGCTCCTCGACACCGGCCAGGTCTGCGTCATCCACGGCCACTCCTCGCACCACCCGCGGCCGATCGAGATCTACCGGGACCGCCTCATCCTCTACGGCTGCGGCGACTTCCTGACCGACTATGAGGGCATCGGCGGCTTCGAGGCCTTTCGCGGCGACCTCACCGCCATGTACCTGGCCGACCTGGACCACGAGGGCGCCCTGCTGGGCCTGGACCTGGTCCCCTTCAGGATCCGCCGTCTGAGGCTGGAGCGGGCGGCGCCGGACGAGGTCCGGTGGGTCGGGGAGACGCTGGCCCGCGAGAGCCATCCGTTCGGCGTGGACCTCGGCGCCGTCGACCCCGCCCATCTGCGCGCGACGCCCCGCGGCCGGTCCCGGGCGACCCCATGAGCACCCATCTCTCCACGGCGGGTGATAGCGCCCTTCCGACCACCGCCGGATGGGAAACCTTCGCCCACGGGGCGGATGTCGGGGTGCGCGGCCGTGGCCCCACCCTGGCGGACGCGTTCGTCCAGGCCGCGATCGCCCTGACCTCGGTCATCACCGATCCGGCCTGCGTCCGCCCGGAACGGCGGATCGAGGTCACCTGCGAGGCGCCCGACCGCGAGGTGCTGTTCCTCGACTGGCTCAACAGCCTGATCTCCGCAATGGCCATCGAGAACATGCTGTTCAGCCGCTTCGGCGTGGAGATCGAGGGAAACCGCCTGAAGGGACACGCCTTCGGGGAAGCCATCGATCCGACCCGACACAGGCCGACGGTGGAAGTGAAGGGCGCCACCTTCACCGAGCTGCAGGTGACCAAGGACAAGGGCGGCCGCTGGCGGGCCCAGTGCGTCGTGGACGTGTGACCATGGATATTTCGAGACTGCACAAGATCGACGACTGGAGCTGGCGGGCCGATCCGCAGGACGGCATGCGGGTTCCCGCGATCTTCTACGCCGACGAGCCGCTGCTGGCGGCGATGGACGACAAGGTCTTCGAGCAGCTGACCAATGTCGCGCGGCTGCCGGGCGTCGTCGGGTCCGTCTTTGCGATGCCGGACGCACACTGGGGCTACGGCTTCCCCATCGGGGGCGTGGGCGCCTTCGACCCGTTGCAGGACGGCGTCGTCAGCGTGGGCGGCGTGGGCTTCGACATCTCCTGCGGCGTGCGCCTGCTGCTGACCCGCCTCACCCGGGCGGACATCGAGGCCCATCAGCGCGAGCTGGCCGACGCCCTCTTCCAGGCCATCCCCGCCGGCCTCGGCTCCACCGGCGCGCTGGAGCTGGCCGGCGTGGAGATGGACGCCATGCTGGCCGGCGGCGCCGCCTGGGCGGTGGATCAGGGCTGGGGCGAGCCAGCCGATCTCTCCCGCATCGAGGAGGGCGGCCGGATGGCGGGCGCCAGGCCCGACCTGGTGTCCCAGGACGCCAAGCGGCGCCAGCGCAAGGAAACCGGCACTCTGGGCTCGGGCAACCATTATCTGGAGGTCCAGCATGTGGCGAAACTGTTCGACGACGACGCCGCGCGCGGGTTCGGCCTGGCGAAGCATCAGGCGGTGGTGAGCATCCATTGCGGCTCGCGCGGACTTGGCCATCAGATCGGCACGGATTTCCTGCGGGCCATGGCGGTGGACGCCCCCCGGCACGGATTCCGGCCGCCCGACCGAGAGCTGGCCTGTACGCCGCTGTCTTCGGAGCTGGGACGCAGCTATCTGGGCGCCATGCGCGCGGCGACCAACTGCGCGCTCGCCAACCGGCAGATCCTGACGGCGCTGACCCGGGAGGTGTTCGACAAGGTCTTCCCGGGCGCGCAGCTCGAGTTGCTGTTCGACGTGTCCCACAACACCTGCAAGGAAGAGGTCCATCCGGTGGACGGCGTCGAGCGGACGCTGTTCGTGCACCGAAAGGGCGCCACCCGGTCGCTTGGGCCGGGTCACCCCGCCCTCCCCGAGGCCCTGCGGGCCCATGGCCAGCCGGTGCTGGTCGGGGGCAGCATGGGGGTGGGGTCCTACGTGCTCGCCGGCGCGGCGACATCGGAGCAGGCGAGCTTCGGTTCGGCCTGCCACGGGGCCGGGCGGGCCATGAGCCGCCATGCCGCGCTCAAGCTCTACAGCGGACGCCAGATCGAGGACGACCTCGCCGCCCGCGGCGTCCTGGTCCGCAGTCCCTCCACCCGCGGCGTCGCGGAGGAGGCGCCGGGCGCCTACAAGGACCTGCACCGGATCGCCGAGGTCACCGAGAAGGCGGGCCTGGCCCGGCGCGTGGCGCACCTGAAGCCGCTGGTGTGCATCAAGGGCTGAGGGCGCGTTCCGGTCGGCCCGGTTGACGACGTACGTCCCGCCGCCCATCGGATGCGCCCCTCCAGCTCCGAAAGGCCGGCCTGCGACCCGCTGCGGACGTGTCGGGGCCGTGCGCGACGGCCGCGGACGTCGGACATCGCTTCGCCCGAAGCCCTCTAGTCCTGCGCCGAGACGGGCCCCTCCAGGACCCAGACGGAAAGGTCGGCGACCAGCTCGAAGCCGAGGCTGTCATAGAGCGGCCGGCCCGCTTCGGTCGCGCCCAGGTGGAAGCGCTCCACGCCGCGGCGCCGATAGTCGTCGATCACCTGGCTCAGCAGGGCGCGGCCCATGCCCTTGCGCTGGTGCTCCGGTGGCGTGGCCATGAGCGAGATTCCCCCGGTGTCGCCCGTCGGGGTCACCGAGACGGTGCACATGGGGCCTTCGTCGCCCCAGGCGATGTAGGTCTCCACGCCCGAGGTCTCGGTCATGCCGACGTCGACAAGCCTGGCGATGACGTCGCGCGGCTCGTCGAAGGCGGCGGCGATCAGGTCGCCTGCGACGCCGACCAGCTCCGGGCCGAGCGCGCGGGTGACCTTGGTGGGGCGGCTCGGCCGAACCGGAACGTCGGGGCGAAGCACCATGAGCGGCGCAACGCCGACGGCGGTCAAACCCAGCCGCGTCGCGACCGGCGCGAGGGTTTCCACCAGGCAGGGGCTCATGACGACCGAGAGCGGCCGACCTCGCTCCTTCGCCCGCGCCACCGATCGAACGAGGAAGCCCTCGGCGTCGGGATCGTCGCCCAGGGTCAGCCTGTTGAAGTCGGCCAGGGGCTCGTCGGTCAGACCCAGGACGCAGTTGCGCGTCATGTGCAGCTCGATCCCGGGCGCTGCGATCATCTGTGCGACGAGCGCGCGCACGCAGAGCCGGATCAGCTCCTCGGTCTCATCCATGGCCTCGCCCCCCGCGCCCGGCCGCCGCCTTGCCAGAGCGGCCCTGAACGCATGCCCTCACGCTAGCGGTCGCTCCGGCTGCAATCCACCCTGGTGAGCCAAGGGGACGCCGCCGCCGCCCCGGGG
>DASUIJ010000208.1:0-11567 GCA_036279815.1 Phenylobacterium sp.
CCGGTGATGTAGCTCAGATGCTCCCCGGCCAGATAGAGGCGCCCGTCGGGCTCGCACAGGATCGGGTAGTACTTGGCCCGCTCGTCGTCGCCCCACTGGGCCCAGCCGCCGAGGTTGTGCTCGATCCGGTGCCAGGCGGCCGAGAACGACTTCTCGATGTTGGAGGAATAGCCCGGGAACACCTTGTCCCCCGCCCGGCCGGCGAGGGCCTGACGCTCGGCCGGCGAAAGCGCGCTCACCTTCCCCGCCTGCGCGCCGAACTGGTAATAGCCCAGGACCACGCCCTTCTTGCCCTGCCACCCGGTCGAGGGCAGCGACATGGTCAGGATCTCCGGATCGTCGAAATAGACGTGGCCGCCGTAGATCTGGTGATCCTCCTCCCAGAACCGGCGCTTCATCTGCAGGCCGATCTTGCCGACCTGGGCGTAGGACACGCCGCCGATGGCCTCCTTGAAAGCCTTGGAGACCTGGACGTCCATCTGGCCCAGCACCGAGAGCGGGATGGTGCAGATGCAGTAGTCGGCCTTCAGCGTCCCCGGCTTTCCGTCGCCGTCGGTGTAGGCGATCTCCACGCCCTTGGCGTTCTGCCTCAGGCTCTTCACCTGGGTCGAGTATTTGATCAGGTGGCCGACCGCGCCCTCGAAACCCTTGGCGACGCGGTCCATGCCGCCCACCGGCTGGAACATGGTCCGCTGCTGCTCGAAGCCGGTGACCGAACCCAGGGTGCGCCAGGCGTTGGAATGCAGGACGTCGGCGAAGGCGAAGGGCGGCGTGATCTTGCCCGGCCCCGGATTGACCCCGGCCCCCGGGTGCACGTCGAAGCCGCGCCCCTCCGTGCCCTTGTAGGCCAGGTCGTTGGTCAGGTAGCCCTCGTGGACCAGGTAGGCGATCAGCTGGTCGCGGTCGTCGGCGGTCATCTGCTGGTCGAGCGCGCCCTGCTTGACCTGCTTGGCCAGCATCTCGGCGGCCCCGCCGCGGATGTCGGCGGCGACCTGGCCCTTGCGGACCGGCTTGCCGTTGAGCGGTCCCTTGCCGTGCTCGAACATCACATAGGAGGCGTCGTTGTCGTTGACGAAAACCTCCAGCGGGACGTTGAATTCCTTGGTGTAATGCAGGGTCGACAGGTGGTGGTACGGAATCCGCCAGGGCCCGTGGTTGATGTACATCCCGTCGTCGAAGTCGCACTCCTGGGTCTCGCCGCCCAGCTCGGTCAGCTTGAAACCCTTGCGCGCCGTCTGGCAGCGGCCGCCGGCGAAGCTGCGGGCCTCCAGGACCGTGACGTCGTAGCCGGCTTTCGAGAGTTCGTAGGCGGCGGTCATGCCGGCGACGCCGGCCCCCAGCACCGCGATCTTCTTGCCGCCGCCCCCGGAGAGCTGGGGCGGGGCGGCCTGGGCCGAGGCGATGCCGAAGCCCAGCGCGCTCATGCCCGCAAGCAGCAGGGTCGAACCCCCGATGCTGCTCAAGCCCTCAAGGAACATGCGCCGGGAAAATCCGCGGCCGCCCGTCACGAACTCAGAATCCATGGTCTCATCACTCGCTCTTGAATGGTCCGCATGGGGAAGGCCTCACCATGGGCTTACAATCGCGATGTTCTCAAGCTCGATGAGCGCGTTCGATTTGCGGTGGCGGCGCCTAAAGCCTGGGCGTCGGGGGCAAGGATTGGCCCGGTGGCATGCAATGGCGCCCCGCGGGGACCGCCGGCGGCGAATCCGCCGCCCGGGCGACCAGGCTCGAACCGGCGGGCTCGCCGCCGGTCCGGAACCGGGTCTGGGCCGAACCTGCGGCCCGCCTCAGCGCGCCTTGAAATCCGCCGGCCGCTTTTCCAGGAACGAGGTCATGCCTTCCCGGAAGTCCTGGGTGCGGACCAGTTGCAGGAACTGCAGGAAGACATGGTGGACATGGTCGTTGAACGTCTCGTTCAGCCCCATCCGCATCAGCCTCTTGGCCGACTGCACGGCCAGCGGCGCGTTGGCGGCGATCTCGGCGGCCAGGGCCCGCGCCCGGGCCGGCAGCTCGGCGTCCGGGACCACGTGGGTCGCCAGGCCCATGTCCAGGCTCTCCTGGGCCGACAGGGTGCGGCCGGTGAAGATCAGCTCGGCCGCCTTCGACCAGCCGATCAGGCGCGGCAGGAACCAGGTTCCGCCCGACTCCGGCACGATCCCGCGTTTTACGAACGCCGCCGCCAGCTTGGCGCTGGTGGCCATCATCCGGATGTCGCAGCCCAGCGCCGTGTCCATGCCGTAGCCGGCCGCCGAGCCGTTCAGCGCGCAGATGGTGGGCTTGTCCATGGCGAACAGCACGGTGGGCGGCGTGTTGCGCAGGTCCAGGTTGACCGAGATGGTCCTGGCCTGGTTCTCCGAGCCGATGCCCGAACCCTGGGTGGCGTCCACCAGGTCGAGGCCGGCGCAGAAGGCGCGGCCCGTGCCGGTCAGGATCACCACCCGCACCTCCGGATCCTCGTTGGCCTTGATCAGCAGTTCGGTCAGCAGGGCCAGCATCGGACCCGAAATCGTGTTCAGCTTCTCGGGCCGGTTGAGGGTCAGCGTCGCGATTCCGTCGCTGACGTCGTAGAGGACTTCAGGCGCATGGTCCGTGCGGGCCTGGGTGAGGGTCTCGCTCATTTTTCCATCCCTTTATGTTGTAAGCCGATAGCTGACACCCGGACGGAGGGGCAGGCAAGCCCGCCTGAACACCCTAGGACAAGAACCCGACCAGGGCCCTGGACACCGCCTCCGGTTCGTCGTGCGCCACCCAGTGGGTGGCGTTCGGGAAATGGCGCACCCTGGCGTTGGCGCACAGCGCCGCGCTCGCCTCGGCGAGGTCAGGCTCCGCGAAGGGATCGAGGTCTCCCCAGAGCACCAATGTCGAGGTCGGGATGCTTTCCGGCGGCGGGACGGTCACCGGCTGCAGGAAAAGCGCCCGGTACCAGTTGAGCGTGGCGGTCAGGGCGTCCGGCCGGCGCCAGGCCTCGTGATAGCGCGCCATCGCCTCCGTCCCGAAGGCCTGCGGCCGCGCCGCGCCGGCGAAGGCGTCGGCCAGGCTCCTGTAGCCGCCGAGCCGCACCAGGGCCTCCGGCAGCCAGGGCAGTCGCAGAAGCTGCACATAGCGGCTCCTGCGGCGCTGTTCGGGGTCCTGCGTCATGGCCCGCAACCACACGCCGGGATGCGGCGCGTTGAGGATGGCCAGCCGTTCCAGCCGCTCCGGCCGCTTCGTCGCCATCCACCAGGCGACCGAGGCGCCCCAGTCATGGCCCACCACCCGGAAGGTCTCGCGCCCATACGAATCGGCCAGGCCGAAGATGTCCCCCGCCAGGCCGTCCAGCCCGTAGGCCCACGCCCCCTTGGGCTTGTCGCTGAGATTGTATCCGCGCTGGTCGGGCGCCACGACGCGGAAGCCGGCCTCGGCGAGGGGTCGGATCTGTTCGCGCCACCCGAACCAGAACTCGGGGAAGCCGTGCAGGAGGATCACCAGCGGCCCGTCCTCGGGGCCCGCCTCCGCCACATGCAGCCGCAATCCGCCCACGTCGCGATAGGCGAAGGATATTCCGTCGGTCTCCAAGCTCATGCCCCGCCCTAGAGGTTTGTGCGCACCATGAAGAGCTCCGGGAAGAACGAGCCGGATAGCGCGCGGGCGAGATAGGTGGCGCCGGAGGAGCCGCCCGTCCCTCCCTTAAATCCGATGATCCGCTCTACAGTTTTTAAGTGGGCGAACCGCCATTGCTGAAAGCGGAATTCCAGGTCCACCAGCTTCTCTGCGAGCTCATAGAGGTCCCAGTAGCGCTCGGGATCGCGGTAGACCTCCAGCCAGGCCGCCTCGACCGCCGCGTCGGCCTGGTGCGGCCGGCGCCAGTCGCGCTCCACCAGCTCCGGCGGAATCGCGAAGCCCCGGCGGGCCAGCAGCCGGATGCACTCGTCATACAGGCTGGGAGAGGCCAGGCTCTCTTCCAGCGCCGCGTGGTGGGAAGTCTCCTCGTGGACCTTCAGCATGGCGGCGTCCTTGGCCCCCATCAGGAACTCCAGCGTCCGGTACTGGTGCGATTGGAAGCCCGAGCTCTGCCCCAGGTGCGGGCGGATGTTGTTGTATTCGCTGGGGGTCAGGGTCGCGAGCACGTCCCAGGACTGGATCAGCTGGGTCTGGATGCGGCTGACCCGCGCGATCATCTTGAAGGCCGGGCCCAGGTCGTCCTCGGCGATCTGCCGGCGGGCCGCCGACAGCTCGTGGATCGACAGCTTCAGCCACAGCTCCGACGCCTGGTGGATGACGATGAACAGCAGCTCGTCGTGCTCCGGCGAGCGGGGGCGCTGAGCGCCCAGCAACTCATCCAGGGCCAGGTAGTCGCCGTAGCTGATGTCCGGCCGTTCGTGGATCTGTTCCGTCATGTGACCGCCGCAACCTGGTTGAACCGCGCCTCTCGCCACTCTTCCCGCTCCATCACCAGCGCCAGGCGATCCACCGCGTCCCAGATGTCGACGTAGCGGAGATAGAGCGGCGCGAAGCCGAAGCGCGCGATGTCCGGCGCGCGGAAGTCCCCCACCACGTCGCGGGCGATGAGCGCCTGGACGATGGGATAGCCCTGGGCGTGGCGCAGGGAGACCTGGCTTCCCCGGACGGCGGCGTCGCGGGGACAGGCGATCTCGAAGCCCATGCCGGCGCACCGCGCCTCCACCAGGTCGAGGAACAGGTCGCCCAGCCGCTGGGACTTGGCGCGCAGGTCCGCCAGCGCCACGCCCTCGAAGGCCGTGAGCGCCGCGTCCAGCGCCGCCATGCCGATCACCTGCGGCGTGCCGCACAGCGCGCGCATCATCCCCTCGCCCGGCTGGAAATCGTCGACGAAGGCGAACGGCCTGGCGTGCCCCATCCATCCGGTCAGCGGCGAACGGAAGTCCGCCTGATGCCGTCGGGCGATGTAGACGAAGGCCGGCGCGCCTGGTCCCCCGTTCAGGTACTTGTAGCCACAACCCACGGCGAGATCGGCCTGGCAGGCGTTGAGCGAGACCTGAAGGGCGCCGGCGCTGTGCGACAGGTCCCAGAGCGCCAGGGCCCCGACCTCGTGGGCGCGCGCCGTCAGGGCCGCCATGTCGTGAAGCCGGCCGGTCTTGTAGTGGACGTGGGTGAGCAGCAGCAGCGCCACGTCCTCGTCCAGCGCCTCATGCAGCCGGTCGGGTTCGGCCACCCGGATCTCGATGTCGCCCAGCAGTTCGGCCAGGCCCTGCAGGATGTAGAGATCGCTCGGGAAATTCCCCGGCTCCGATACGATCACCTTGCGGCCCGGACGCAGCTTCAAGGCGCCGGCGGCCAGCTTGAACAGGTTGATCGATGTGGAGTCGCAGGCCGCGACCTCGTCGTCCCCGGCGCCGATCAGGGGCGCGATCCTGGCGCCGACCTGGGCTGGCAGGTCGATCCAGCCGGCGCTGTTCCAGCTCTTGATCAGGTCCCGGCCCCATTCCGCCTCCACGGTCCGGCCCACGCGGGCGGCCACGGCGTGCGGCAGCGCGCCCAGGGAATTGCCGTCGAGGTAGATCAGGCCCTCGGGCAGGTCGAACAGCGGCCTGCGGCCGGCCAACGGGTCGTCCCGGTCGAGAACCAGGCAGTCGTTTCGGGAAACAGTCATTCCCGCCGGGATATCCCCCCTCGCCGGCTTCCGCCAGAGCCGCTCAGCGCGGACCGGGATCGGGGGCGTAGTTCGGCTGGTCGATGGCGATCTGCTCGGTGATGCTGGCCTTCAGGGCGGCCAGCAGGCCGGGCGTGGCGATGTCCATCTCGCCCGCCCGCAGGCGGTCGCACAGCTCGGCGTTCAGGGTCTTGAAGTCGCCTTCGTGGCCCAGCAGGGCGCTCAGGCGCTCCACCGCCGCGGCCTCGGCGGCGGGACCGAGGGTCAGCTCCCGGCGGACCACGCCCAGCACGTTCACCGCCACCCTGGCCAGGAAGGCGTCGCGGGGCGGCAGGCCGGGTCGGATTCCGTCGATCCAGCGGGCGACGGCTTCGACGAGTTCCTCGGCGCGGGGATGTTCGATCACAGTCCTGCCTCCAGCAGGTTGACGAGGTCGATCTCGGTCTCGGAGACGCGCCGGCCGATCATCGGCCGCTCGACGGAGCTCTCCGTCCCGGTCGCATAGCTCGAATACATCATCAGGCACATGATCCCCCACTTCAGGGAGCCCAAGGCCTGCCAGTAGAGGACGCGGGAAAGCGGCACGTCCGCGCCCCCCGCCGCGGCGTAGCCTTCCAGCAGGTCGCGATACTCGCCGAACCCGCCGACCGGCTTGTCGGCCCGCCCGAACCGCCAGGAGTTGACGCAGATCCAGGAGAGGTCCTCCGCCGGATCGCCCCAGTGCGACAGCTCCCAGTCCAGCACCGCGGCCACGCCGATCTCGGGATCGAACATGATGTTGCCGTTCCGGAAATCGCCGTGCAGCAGCACCTGGGCCATCGGCGGCGGCGGGTTCTTCTTCAGGTGCTGGAGGGCCAGCTCCAGGATGGGCCGCTCGGCGCCGGACTGACGATAGACCGCCTCGTAGCGTTCGAGCTCCGCCACCGCGTCGGCGCTCTTCAGCGGGATCCCCTCCCCCGACATGGAATGGATCTGGGCCAGCACCTGGCCGCACTGCCGGGCCAGTCTGGGCCGCACCGCCTCGAATCGCGGATCGGAGACGATCTTGCGGCCGAGGGTCTCGCCGGCCACCCGACCGGTGATGTGCGCCTCGCCCAGGCCGTCCTGCGGCTCGCACAGGCGGATCAGCGGGGCCACCGGCGCGCCGGCCGCGGCCGCGCCGCGAATCAGCGCCGCCTCGGTGGCGAGCGAGGTCGATCGCGAGGTCGCCTCGTCGAACGGCGCGGACCGACGGCGCAGCACCATTTCCCGGCGGCCGCCCGGCCCGGTCACGGCGAACGCCCAGGTCTCCATGCTCGCCCCGCCGGATAGGCGCTGGGCGTCTTCGATCCCGGTTCCGCCGAGCTTCGGTGCGAGCCTTTCTAGGGCTCTGACAATATCGACTTCCATGACGTTGCGGCGCCTCGCGTCTGCTTGGACTTGACGATCTGCCGGTGTGAGAGCCGGCTTGTAAATCGACAAAATGACCGGTCTCCGGCCTTAGTTGAGTTGACCGAAGGGAAACATCATGGACTTTAACTTATCCCCGGAACTTGTTGCTTACCTTGCGGAACTCGACGCCTTCATCGAGGCCGAGATCAAACCGCTCGAGCAGCAGGACGACAATATCCGCTTCTTCGACCACCGGCGCGAGTACGAACGCACCGATTGGGACCGCGGCGGGCTGCCGAAGCACGAGTGGGAGGAGCTGCTGGCCGAGGCGCGGCGCCGGGCCGACGCCGCCGGGCACCTGCGCTACGCCTGGCCTCCCGAGATGGGCGGCAAGGGCGGCTCCAATCTCGACATGGCCGTGATCCGCGAACATCTCGCCGCCAAGGGCCTGGGCCTGCACAACGACCTGCAGAACGAGCACTCGATCGTCGGCAACAACCCCTTCATCCTGATGTTCAAGGAGTTCGCGACCAACGCCCAGTACGAGCGCGACGGCGACAAGCTGCTGGCCGGGAAGATGCGCACCACCTTCGGCCTGACCGAGCCCAACCACGGCTCCGACGCGACCTTCATGGAAACCCGCGCCGTGCCCCACGTGAAGGACGGCAAGCCGGGCTGGATGATCAACGGCGAGAAGATGTGGTCGACGGGCATGCACGTCGCGACCCACTGCATGGTCTTCGCGCGCACCTCCGGGAAGGACGGCGATTCCACCGGGATCACCTGTTTCATCGTTCCCGCCGACACCCCCGGCGTGAAGGTCGAGGAGTACCTGTGGACCTTCAACATGCCGACCGACCACCCGCGGGTCAGCTACACCGACGTCTGGGTGCCCGAGGACGCCTATTGGGGCCAGATCGACCGCGGACTGGGGCTGGGCCAGAGCTTCGTGCACCAGAACCGCATCCGGCAGGCGGCCTCGTCGCTGGGCGCGGCGGTCTACTGCGTCGAGGAGAGCGTGAAATACGCCCGGGCCCGCAAGCCGTTCGGCAAGCCGCTGGCGGACAACCAGGCCATCCAGTGGCCCCTCGTCGAGCTCTCCACCCAGTGCGAGATGCTGCGCCTGCTGATCCGCAAGACCGCCTGGGAGATGGACCACATGGAGCACAAGGAGATCGAGCGGCAGATCTCCGACAAGGTCTCCATGTGTAACTACTGGGCCAACCGGCTGGTCTGCGAAGCGGCCGACCGGGCCATGCAGGTCCACGGCGGGATCGGCTATTCGCGGCACAAGCCGTTCGAGCACATCTACCGCCACCACCGCCGCTACCGGATCACCGAGGGCTCCGAGGAGATCCAGATGCGCAAGGTCGCGGCCTTCCTGTTCGGGTTCATGGGGCCGCGGAAGAAGGACTTCGCAGCCGCTTCAGCCGACGAATACGTCCAGCCGATCCCGCCGCGGCACTAGGCGCGGCTCAGCCGTAGAGCCGGTCGAACACCGCCGGCAGGGTGTCGGGCAGCCCCAGCAGGGGTGCCGACGACAGCAGGAGGACGATCTCGTCCCCCTTCAGCCCGGACAGGGCGTCGATCGCCGCTTCCGCGGTCTCGACGCCTTGGCAGGGGATGCCCGTGGCTTCGGTGCGCGCCAGGATCTCGGCGAAGGTCGACTGGTGGTGGCTCTGCGCGCCGTGTCCCGGCGGCGGGCAGATCAGCACGCGGGCGGCGCCCTCGAACACGGTGTCGTACCAGCTGAGCGCGTCGCGGGAACGCCAGGAGAAGGTGTGCGGCTCGAAGACCACGGTCAGCGGCCGGTCCGGGTAGTGCAGCATCACCGCCTCGATGGCCGAACGGGCCTTCTCGTAGGACGAACCGAAGCCCTCGATCACCGGCACGCGGGAGGCTCGCGTCAGGCGGTCCAGGCGGCGGCGTATGCCCTGGAAGCCGGCGACCGCCCGGACCAGCGCCGCCTCCCCCACCAGGCCGCGCTCCAGCAGGTAGGCGCAGACGCCCACGATGTTCTCGATGTTGTGCTCGCCCAGCAGCGAGGTGGTCAGCGAAAGCTCCCGCCCGTCCGGCGCCGCCAGGGTGAAGGCGGAGGTCTCGCCGTAGGTCACGTCGCGGCTGAACCAGCCGTCGCAGGGCGCGGTGTCGTACCAGACGATCCGGGCGCGGGTCTCGCCGGCGATGGCGCGGATGGCGGGATGCTCCCGCATCACCGCCAGCCCCTGAGCCGGCAGCAGCCTCAGCAGTTCATGGAACGGCGCCTCGTAGTCCGCGAAGGTCGGGAAGACGTTGACGTGGTCGTGGATCAGCGACGTCAGCAACAGGTGCTCGGGGTGATAGAGCACGAACTTGGAACGCCGGTCGGCGGGGCCGACGATGTATTCGTCGCCTTCCAGGACCATGTCCGCCGCCGCGCCCCAATGGCCCGTGGCCGACAGGGAGGGCGAGATCGCCCCGATCATCCAGCCCGCGTCCACCCCCGCCTCGCGCAGGATGTGGGCCATCAGGGCGGTGCAGGTCGACTTGCCGAACGAGCCGGCCACCACCGTGTTGGCGCGCCCGACCGTGGTCTCGCCCACCAGTTCGGGAAAGGTGGTGATGCGCACGCCGCGCGCCCGGGCCTCGGCCACCTCAGGATTGTCGTCCCCGCCCAGCTTGGCGCTGGCCCCCAGGACCAGGGCGTCCAGGTCGTCGGGCAGGTTGGCCGCGTCGAACCGGTAGGTGACCGGGAAGCCCAGCCCCGCCACATAGGTCGACATCGGCGGAAAGACGTCGGCGTCCGACCCCGAGACCTCATGGCCCGCGTCGCGCATCATCAGCGCCACGGCGCTCATCCCCGCCCCGGCTATGCCCGTGAAATGGATACGCAACCGTCCGACCTCTGGAATCCCTGCCGGTGACCGACCTTGGCCTGTGACTAGCCCGGCCGCCGCCGGGATGCGAGGCCCCCGGGGCGCGACAGATCGCCGAAGAAGGCAAAAACCGAACGCGAGTCCGCCATTAACCTTTGCTTAACCACGGAGGCGGAATCTGTGGCCGTCTTCTTTGAAGACACCCCACCATCACCAACTACAATTCAAGCCCGGCTCCGGCCGGGCTCTTTTTTTGATCCACGTCTAGGCGGTCCCGGCGTCAACGGGCCTAGGCTTCTCCCAACCTGTATGGGAGCACCCGCGATGGCCAAGCCGCCGACTGGATTCAAGACCCGCCTGGAGCCGCAGGACGAGTTCCCGCACGATCCGGGCGACGCCAAGAACTACAACGAAAGCATGTACTTCAACGTCTTCGACCCGGCGAAGAAGACGGGCGGCTGGTTCCGCATCGGCAATCGGCCCAACGAGCACTACGCCGAGATGAGCGTCTGCCTCTACCTGCCGGACGGCCGGGTGGCCTTCATGTTCGGGCGGCCCGCCATCGAGGGCAACGCCGAGATGAACGCCGGCGGGCTGAAGGTCGCGGTGGTCGAGCCGTTCAAGCGACTCAAGGTGACCTATTCCGGCAAGGCGCTGATTCTCGAGCGTCCGCACGAGATGGCCGACCCCAAGCGCGCCTTCCGCGAAAACCCCTCCCTGCCCTGCACGGTGGATCTCGACTATGAGGGCGTCTCGCCCATGTACGGCGGCGAGACCATCCGCGAGGACGGCAAGCCGATCGAGATCGACCCCGAGAAGTCCTTCGCCAAGGCCCACTACGAGCAGCACTGCGCGGCCAAGGGGGTCTTCACCATCGGCGACGAGCGGTTCGAGATCTCCGGCTACGGCCTGCGGGACAAGTCCTGGGGCCCGCGGCACTGGCAGGCCATCGACTGGTATCGCTGGTGCCCGATGAACTTCGGCCGCGACTTCGGGATGATGCTGTCGGTGATCGGCGACGGCAAGGGCGGCGCGCGCCAGGGCGGCATGGTGTTCAAGGACGGGGTCTACGACCTGATCCAGGAATGCCGCATCGAGAGCGACTGGGACGAGGCCGGCTACCAGACCGCGCTGCGGGCCCAGGTGAAGACCGAATCGGGCGCCGCCTACTCGGTCACCGGCCAGGTCCTGTCGCTGATTCCCCTGCGCAACCGCCGCACCGCCCCCGACGGCACGGAGCTGCAGACCCGCATCACCGAGGGCATGACCGAGTACCGCTGCGGCGATCTGGTGGGCTACGGCCTGTCGGAATATCTCGACCAGATCGTGGACGGGAAACCGAATGGAAAGGAAGCCGGGTACTAGTGGCCGCAGCAGGTCGCAACTCGCTTGCGCCCCTGCCCGACCCGGTCTATACGCCCGGCCTCCAACGATGATCCCCGATAGCTCAGCTGGTAGAGCAGTCGGCTGTTAACCGACTTGTCGCAGGTTCGAGTCCTGCTCGGGGAGCCATCGTGGAGTTATCGAGCCGAGC
The DNA here is from genome assembly GCA_036279815.1 of Phenylobacterium sp. Classification (GTDB taxonomy): domain Bacteria; phylum Pseudomonadota; class Alphaproteobacteria; order Caulobacterales; family Caulobacteraceae; genus Phenylobacterium. The sequence continues at coordinate 11,372 of DASUIJ010000208.1, forward strand.
GCTCGTCGGCGTGATGCGCCTCCTTCCCAGCGGTTCTCAGCGGACTCCCACGCAGGCCTTTCGGGCCGCCGATCCGCGAACACGCCCGCCGACGATATGGGACCGCCCGACCGCCCCCCGGCCCCACGCTCTCTCGAGCATGACGATCCTTGCGGTTCCGATCATCATCCCGCTGTCCCATGATCGGGTTCGCCAG
>DASUIJ010000209.1:0-5127 GCA_036279815.1 Phenylobacterium sp.
GAACGCCACACCAATCCCAACCGCGCGCCCGAGCGGACCAGCCACTCCCGGCCGGTCACCCGCGGCGCCACCGCCCTGGCCCATCAGCCCCAGGCGGAAGAAGACGGCTGGGAAGAGTTCTAACCCCCCGAAGCTGAAGCGTACGGAAAGGGTCGCCACGAGGCGGCCCTTTTTCGTTGACCGACCCGGCGTCACCGGCGCCGACTGACCTCCAATCCCAAGGAGGAAGCGCCATGGCCGAACTGGCTCCCGACGACCTGATGTTCCGCCCGGGCCTGATGAAGGGCGAACGGATTCTGATCACCGGCGGCGGCACCGGCCTGGGCAAGGTGATGGCCGAGGCCTGCATCATGCTGGGGGCGGACGTTTACATCTGCGGGCGCCGCGGCGGGGTGCTCGAGGCCACGGCCAAGGAGCTGATGGAGGCCCACCCGGCCTCGACCGGGGCCGGCAAGTGCGTCGGCGTGGCCTGCGACATCCGCGTGCCCGAGGCGATCACCGAGATGCTGGACAAGATCTGGGCGGACGGCGGCGCGCTGACCGGCCTGGTCAACAACGCCGCCGGCAACTTCATCAGCCGCACCCAGGACCTGAGCCCCAGGGCCTTCGACGCCATCGCCAACATCGTGTTCCGCGGCTCGTTCTTCGTGACCCTGGATTGCGGCAAGCGCTGGATCGCGGAAGGCAAGAAGGCCTCGGTGGTCTCGATCCTGACCACCTGGATCTGGAACGGCGGGCCGTTCACCGTGCCCTCGGCCATGTCCAAGGCCGGCATCGCCACCATGAGCCAGTCCCTGGCGGTGGAGTGGGGCGGCCACGGCATCCGGTTCAACAACATCGCGCCGGGTCCCTTCCCCACCGAGGGCATGAGCGCCCGGCTAAATCCGACCCAGGGCGAGGCGACCGGCGGCGGCTATCGGGACATGAGCGGCAATCCCATGGGCCGGGTCGGCGAGATGCGCGAGCTGGCCAACCTGGCGGTCTATCTGCTGCATCCGCTCTCGGCCTATGTGAACGGCCAGACCATCGCCATCGACGGGGCGGCCTGGCAGGCGGGCGGCGGCAATTTCTCGCAGCTGCGCTCCTGGACCGACGAGCAGTGGAAGGCGGCCCGGGAGGCGATCCAGTCGGTCAACGCCAAGGACCGAGCCCAGCGCACGGTCTGACGCCGGATTTCGGGATCATGGTTAATCGGGTGTTAACGGGGGCGGGGGAGGATCGGCCATGCGCCTGGCCCTCACCCTCGCCGCCCTGATCCTGGTTGTGGCCGGGCCGGCCGGCGCCCAGCAGAAGGGACGCCTGAAGGCGCCGCCGCCGTCCCAGGGCCTGAGGGGATCGGTCTCCGCCGCCGCGCCTGCGGTCCGCCCCGTTCCGAGCCCTGCGCCCGCCGGGCTCGACCCCATTCCGCAGAGCATCTTCCAGCCGCAGCCCATCGCCAGCGCCCCGGTGGGCGGCGCGCCGCAGCAATGCCGCCTGGCCTGCGCCCAGGCCTATTATTTCTGCCTGGCCGGCGATTTTCCCGACCAGTGCTCGGGAAGCTGGGGCCAGTGCCGTTCGGGCTGCGACGCGCCCACCCTGCCCACCAGCTACTGAAGACCGACTGGCCATGTGAAGGTCGCGCTTGGCGTATGGGGTGCGGCGCCTCTAGTATGACGCCCGTCACCTTTTCGTTCAGGCTTAGATGTCCCAGGTCGCATATCTCACGGTCGGCAAGCGCGAGCAGACCAAGGTTCAGAACAGGCAGTCGATCCTCGACGCCGCGCGGGAAGTGTTCGGAGAGCTGGGCTACGACAACGCCACGGTGCGCGACATCATCCGCCGCACCGGCCTGGCCGCCGGCACCTTCTACAACTACTACCGCTCCAAGGAAGAGGTCGCCACGGCCCTCTCCGACGACGGCGCGCGCCGGTTCGCCCCGATTCTGAAGGCCCAGCGGGCCCAGGCTTCCGACTGGGAGAGCTTCGTCCGCGCCGCCATCGCCGCCTATTTCAACTTCCTGGCCGACGAGACCATGAACTGGCAGGCCCGCCGGCCGGTCGACGAGCCCCACCCGCACATCCACGGCGAGACGCCGGAGATGCAGGCGGTGTTCGCCGAGGTCCGCGACTGCATCGTCGAGCAGGTCGCCAGCGGCGGAGCGGCCACCACCGATCCGGATTATCTGGCCGCGGCCTGCATCGGCATCGCCCGCGAAGTCGGCGACAAGATGCTGCTGCGCCGGCCCATCGACACCAAGGGCGCCACGGACTTCGCCGTCGGCATGATCCTCAGCGGCCTGCGCGGCCAGCCGGGCGCGTGAGCCGCATGGCCAGCGCCTCAACGCAGCGCCTGATCCTCAAGACCCTGCTTTCCCTGCCCTCGCCGGTGCTGAGGCTGCTGTCGGGCGGCGGAACCGTCTATCGCGGCGGGCGCACCCTGGACCCGCGCCTGCAGTTCATGGCCGCCCAGGCCGCCGGCGCCACCCCGATGACGGCCCAGACGCCGGACGAGGCGCGCCGCGCCAGCGCCCTGGGCCTGGCCGCCATGACCGCGCCCCTCGAGCCCGGCGTAACGACCGAATCCCTGGTCATCCCAGGCCCCGGCGGCGAAATCCCGGGCCGGGTCTACCGGCCGGTCCGGCAGGACCCCGACATGCCGGTCCTGGTCTACGCCCACATGGGGGGCGGGGTGATCGGCGACCTGGACACCTGCGAGGCCTTCTGCGGCATACTGGCCGCGATCGTCCGCTGCCCCGTGTTGTCGGTGGACTATCGCCTGGCGCCCGAGCATCGCTATCCGGCCGGGCTGGAGGACGTTCTGGCCGCCTATCGCTGGGCGCGGGAGCATGCCGCCCGGTTCGGCGCGCCCCAGGGCAAGGCGGCCATCGGCGGCGATTCCATGGGCGGAAACTTCGCGGCCATCGTCGCCCAGGAGATGCGGCGCGCGGGTGAGCCGCAGCCTGCGCTGCAGCTGCTGATCTATCCCTGCGTCGACGTGGCCAGCGAGACGGCCTCGATGACCACCTACGCCGACGCCTTCCCGCTGAGCCGGGCGACCATGGACTGGTTCATGGGCCACTACATGCGCGCCGAGGACGATCCGGCCGATCCCCGCCTGTCGCCGATCCGGGAAAACGACCTGTCGGGCCTCGCGCCCGCGGTGGTGGTGACCGCCGGCTTCGATCCCCTGGTGGACCAGGGCGAGGCCTACGCCTTGCGCTTGCGTGACGCTGGGTCGCCCACGGCCTACCGCTGCTACGACAGCCTGTCTCACGCCTTCACCGCCTTCACCGGGGTGATCCCCTGCGCGGACGTGGCCTGTCGCGAGATCGCGGGCCTGGTCCGCGAAGGCCTTGAAGGACGAATTCGCTGATGCGCGCTCTGGTGGTCGAGAAGCTGGCGGCGGACTACGCCGGCTGCGTGGTCAAGGACATCCCCACCCCGGATCCCAAGCCCGGCGAGGTGTTGATCCGCGTCAGGGCGTCCGCGGTCAACTTCCCCGACCTGATGCAGACCCGGGGCGAGCACCAGCACAAGCCGCAGCTGCCCTTCACCCCCGGCATGGAGCTGGCCGGCGAGATCGTGGCGCTTGGCGACGGCGTCGAGGGCTGGAAGGTCGGCGACGCGGTGGCCGGCGGTTCGCGGACCGGCGGCTTCGCCGAATACGCCGTCAGCCCGGCCCTGGCCCTGCACCGCAAGCCGCCGTCCATGAGCTTCGGCCAGGCGGCGGGATACCACGTGGCCTATCTGACGGCCTATGTCGCCCTGGTCCGCCGCGCCCAGGTGGAGCCGGGCGAATGGGTGCTGGTGCACGGCGCGGCCGGCGGCGTGGGCCTGGCCTGCGTGGACCTGGCCAGATTGCTGGGCTGCAAGGTGATCGCCGCCTCGGCCTCGGACGACAAGCTGGCGGTGATCGCGGCGGAATACGCGCCGGACGCCACCGTCAACGTGACCCGGGGCTTCAAGGACCGGGTGAAGGAGATCACCGGGGGCCGCGGAGCCGACGTGATCTACGACCCCGTGGGCGGCGACGTGTTCGACGAGAGCGTGCGCTGCATCGCCTTCAACGGCCGCATCCTGTCCATTGGCTTCACCTCCGGGCGGCTACCGGTGCTGCCGGTCAACTACGCCCTGATCAAGGGATTCTCGCTGATGGGGGTCCGCGCCGGCGAGTACGGCCGCCATTTCCCGCAGAAGGGCCGCGAGAACAGCGAAGCGATCTGGAAGATGGCGGCGGACGGGCTTGTGAAGCCCCGCGTCCACGAGGAATACGCCCTGGCCGACTGGCGCGCCGCGTTCGACACGCTCGCCGACCGCAAGGTGGTGGGCAAGACCGTGGTCCGTCCGGACCTGTAGACGCGGGGTTGGGCCCGGGCGCGTTCGGCGCCAAGATCGCGGCCATGACCATCGAAAACGAAACCCAGCTCGAAAAACTGCGTGTCGTCGGCCAGCTGGTGGCGCGCACGCTGGCCACCATGGGCGAGGCCCTGGAGCCGGGCATGACGACCCGGGAGCTGGATGACCTGGGCCGCGCCCTGCTGGAGCGCGAGGGCGCCCTCTCCGCGCCGGAGCTCACCTACGGCTTCCCGGGCGCGACCTGCATCTCCATCGGCCCGGACTGCGCCCATGGCATCCCGGGCGACACGGTGATCAAGGCCGGCGACCTGATCAATATCGACGTCTCGGCCGAGCTCGACGGGTTCTTCGGCGACACGGGGGCGAGCTTCTCGGTGCCGCCCACCAGCCCCAGGATCGAGCGCCTGTGCCGCGACGGCCGCCGCGCCATGTGGACCGGCATCCGGGCGGTGAAGTCCGGCGGGCGGCTGAACGAGGTGGGCCGCGCCATCGAGACCTTCGCCAAGAAGAACGGCTACAGCCTGGTGCGGAACCTTGCGAGCCATGGGGTCGGCCGCTCGCTGCACGACGAACCGGGCGAAATCCCGACCTGGCACGAGCCCGGCGACACCCGGCGCATCCCCGAGGGCCTGGTCTTCACCATCGAACCCTTCCTCTCCCTGGGCGCCGACTGGGTGGAGGAGCTGGACGACGGCTGGACCCTGCGCCCACCGAAAGGCCAGCCCACCGTGCAGTACGAACACACCCTGGTGGCCACCAGGCGCGGGCCGGTGATCCTGACCCTGGCCTAGGT
>DASUIJ010000210.1:0-5009 GCA_036279815.1 Phenylobacterium sp.
GGTCCATAGGCGCTCTCGATCAGGGCCCGGAACGCCGGGAACCCGGCCACGTTCTCCACGTGGCCCGGAAGCAGCAGCTGCTTGGTCATGTAGAGCACCAGCAGGGCCTGCATGCCGTAGAACGAGAAACGCTCCCACCCCTCGGCGAACGCAAGGTAGCCCAGCGCCTTGGGGTGTCCCAGGAACGCGCGGTCGTCAGCAGCAGCTGTGGTCATTTGAAAGCCGACTCTTCTGGCCTGCCGGTGGGTCGGCGCGCGACATTCGACCGGAATCCCCCGCATCCGCAAGTCGCACCCGCTCGGCCCTCACGCGCGCGAACGGTCGGGGGTTGCCATGAGAACAAAACCAGAATAGGAACATACAAGGAACATCCACAGGGGGGCATTCAACATGGTTCGTTTGGCGCGGGAATCGCTGGCCTTTGTATCGGTCGCGAGCTTTGTCTGGATGATGTGCCAGGTCGTTCAACTCGCGGCCTGAAGGCTTGTTTGATGTGGAGGCGGCGGTGAGCGAGACGGGCGGCGAGGGTTTCGTCCATCTGCGTGTCCGGTCCGCCTATTCGCTGCTGGAAGGCGCGATCAAGGCCGAGGGCATCGGCAAGCTGGCCGTGGCGGCCGACATGCCGGCCGTGGCGCTGACCGACCGGGCCAATCTGTTCGGCGCCCTGGAGTTCTCGGTCATCACCAAGGAGGCGGGCGTCCAGCCGATCGTCGGCTGCGCCCTGCCGGTCACCGGCATCGGCGGCAAGGCGCCCGAGCGCTGGGCCAAGACCCCGACCATCGTCCTCCTGGCCCAGAGCGAGCTGGGCTATCTCAATCTCTCCAGGCTCTCGTCCCACGCCTATCTCGAGGCCGAGGCGACCGAGGAGCCCGCGGTGCCGTGGCAGGTGGTTGCGGAACATGCCGCAGGGCTGATCCTGCTCTCCGGCGGCTCCGATGGCCCGGTCGACCCCCTGTTCGCCGCGGGCAAGCCCGCGGAGGGCGATGCGGCGCTGGCCGAGATGGCGCGGGTCTTCGGCGATCGGTTCTATGTGGAGCTCCAGCGCCATGGCCTGGCCAGCCAGGCCGCCGCGGAACCCGACCTGGTGGCCTTCGCCTATGACCACGACGTGCCCCTGGTCGCCACCAACGACGTCTATTTCGCCACCCAGGACCTCTACAGCGCCCACGAGGCGCTGCTGTGCATCGCCGATGGGGCCTTCATCAGCCAGGAGGAGCGCCGCCGCGTCACGCCGGACCACTGGTTCAAGCCGGCGGCCGACATGCGCGCCCTGTTCGCCGACCTGCCGGAGGCCTGCGACAACACCCTCGACATCGCCCGGCGCTGCGCCTTCATGGTCAAGAAGCGCGACCCCATCCTGCCGAGTTTCCCCACCACCGAGGGGCGCACCGAGGCCGAGGAGCTGGCGGCCCAGGCGCGCGAGGGGCTGAGGGTCCGACTGCAGGACCACGTCCTGTCCCAGCCCGAGGCGGTCTATTGGGAGCGTCTGGAGCGCGAGATCGGCGTCATCCAGTCGATGGGATTCTCCGGTTATTTCCTGATCGTGTCGGACTTCATGAAGTGGGCCGTGGCCCACGGCATCCCGGTGGGGCCGGGCCGGGGCTCCGGGGCGGGTTCGCTGGTCGCCTGGTCGCTGCTGATCACCGGCCTCGACCCCTTGCGCTACGGGCTGCTGTTCGAGCGGTTCCTGAATCCGGAGCGGGTGTCCATGCCCGACTTCGACATCGACTTCTGCCAGGAGCGGCGGGAGGAGGTGATCTCCTACGTCCAGCACCACTACGGTCGCGACCGGGTGGCCCAGATCATCACCTTCGGCACCTTGCAGGCGCGCGCCGTGCTGCGCGACGTGGGGCGCGTGCTGCAGTTGCCCCTGGGCCAGGTCGACCGCCTGGCCAAGATGGTCCCGGCCAATCCCGCCAATCCGGTCACCCTGGCCCGCGCCATCGAGATCGAGCCGCGCCTGCAGCAGGCCAAGGCCGACGACGAGGGGGTGGCCCAGCTCCTGGAGATCGCGCTCAAGCTGGAAGGGCTCTACCGGAACGCCTCGACCCACGCCGCCGGCGTGGTGATCAGCGACCGCCCGCTGACCGAACTGACCCCGCTCTACCGCGATCCGCGCTCGGAGCTGCCGGCCACGCAGTTCAACATGAAATGGGTCGAGAGCGCCGGCCTGGTGAAGTTCGACTTCCTGGGCCTGAAGACGCTCACCGTGCTCGACCGCGCCCTGAAGCACCTGGAGAAGCGCGGCGCCGGAATCTCGCTGGCCCAGCTCGCGCTCGACGACCAGCCCTCCTACGACCTGATGGCGTCCGGCCAGACGGTGGGGGTGTTCCAGCTGGAAGGGCAGGGGATGCGCGACACCCTGCGCCAGCTACGCCCCAACTCGATCGAGGACGTCACCGCCCTGATCTCGCTCTATCGGCCGGGCCCGATGGAGAACATCCCGGCCTTCGTGGACTGCAAGTCCGGTCGCCGACCCATCGATGTGCTGCACCCCTCTCTGGAGCCGGTGCTGAAGGAGACCTACGGCATCATCGTCTACCAGGAACAGGTGATGCAGATCGCCCAGATCCTGGCGGGTTATTCGCTGGGCGAGGCCGACCTTCTGCGCCGGGCCATGGGCAAGAAGAAGAAGGAGGAGATGGCGCTCCAGCGCGCCCGCTTCGTCGACGGCGCCGGCGCGAAGGGTGTCTCGGCCGAGCAGGCCGGCTCGATCTTCGACCTGGTCGACAAGTTCGCGGGCTACGGCTTCAACAAGAGCCACGCGGCCGCCTACGCCTTGATCAGCTACCAGACGGCCTGGTTGAAGGCCAATACGCCGGTCGAGTTCTTCGCGGCCTCGATGAGCCTCGATCTCTCCAACACCGACAAGCTGGCGGTCTTCTACCAGGACGCCAAGCGGTTCGGGGTCAAGGTGCGCAGTCCTGACGTCAATCTCAGCAGCGCCGACTTCGACGTGAAGGACGGCGAGGTGCTCTACGCCCTGGGCGGCATCCGCAATGTCGGCCTGCAGGCCATGGAGCACGTGGTTGAGGTCCGCCGCGAAGGGGGTCCCTTCCGCGACATTTTCGATTTCGTCGAGCGGGTCGATCCGCGCCAGGTCAACAAGCGCACCTTCGAGACCCTGGCGCGGTCTGGGGCCTTCGATTCCATCCATCCCAACCGCGCCCAGATCTTCGCCGCCGCGGACGTCCTGGTGGGGTACGGCCAGAGCATCGCGGCCGAGCGGGCCTCTTCGCAGGGCTCGCTGTTCGGCGGCGACCAGGCGGATGCGCAGCGGCCGCGGCTGCCCAAGGCCGAGGCCTGGACGCCGACCCAGCGCCTGGACGAGGAACTGGCGGCGGTCGGCTTCTACCTGTCCGGTCACCCGCTGGACGACATGGTCGAGGCTCTGCGTCGCAAGCGGACCGACCTGCTGGCCGACGTCATCCCCAAGGCCGAGGCCGGGGCGGAGGCGTTCCGCATGGCCGGCGTGGTGCGCCGACGCCAGGAGCGGGCCTCCCAGTCCAGCGGCGAGAAGTTCGCCTTCGTCACCCTGTCCGACCCCACCGGGGAGTACGAGGTGCTGTTTCCGCCGGAGGCCCTGCGGAAGTGCCGCGAGTTGCTGGAGCCCGGCAGGGCGGTGGCGCTCAAGGTCCGCGCCAAGGCCCGGGACGGCGAGGTCCGCTTCTTCGGCGACGACGCCGAGCCGGTGGAAAAGGCGGTCGAGAATGCCGTGGCCGCCCTGCGGGTCCACCTCGCGCCGCGCAGCGCCGAGATCGATGCGCTCAAGCGACGCCTCGAAGGCGTCGCCAACAATCGGGGCGGCGAGATCATCCTGGTGGCGTCGATCGACGGCGGCCGAGAGGTCGAGATGAAGCTGCCGGGCCGCTTCACCCTGGACGGAGCCGTGCGCGGAGCGTTGAAGACCTCGCCGGGCGTGGTGTTCGTCGAGGACCTCTAGCTCCCATGCTGGGCCACCTGTCCTTCGGCGTCAGGGACCTGGCCCGGGCCCGGGCCTTCTATGCCGCGACCCTGGAGCCCCTGGGCGTCGTGGAGGTCTGGTCGAGCGCCAGAGGCGCGGGATTCGGACCTCCGGGCGGCCAGGACAGGCTCGCCCTGTTTCCCGTGGCGGATCCGGCGCCGCCGGGGCCCGGCTTCCATCTCGCCTTCGACGCGCCTGACCGGGCGGCGGTGGACGCCTTTCATGCCGCCGCCCTGGCTCAGGGGGGCGAAGATCTCGGCGGTCCCGGTCTGCGCCCACAGTACGGCCCGACCTATTACGCCGCCTTCGTCAGGGACCCCGACGGCCACAAGCTCGAGGCCGTCCACCAGCAGACTTCAGAAGGGGGGTAGGCGTCAGTAGGGGCTGACATAGCCCTTGGGCTTCTTCGCACCCGGGTAGGCGTCGATCCCGCCCCGGGTGGAATCCACGTGCGACGGCTTGTAGGGACGGAATCGGTCGGGGTCGGTCGCCTTGCTCCCCGGTGTGACCGGCGGGGCGGGCGGCCTGGGTTGGGTCATCGTCGGCGAGCTTCCGCGGCTGGACCCGAACGTCCCTTGGCTGGACCCGAACGTGCCGGTCCCGGCTGCGGCGGCGGTCGCTGAGATCAGGGTCGCGGCCAGGACTGCGATGCAAAGTTGTGCCATTGAGCTTTTCCTCTACCGGGAATGGTGCACAACCCGCGGCGCGTCCGCAAGCCATCAGCTGCTTCCGGGCCCCGCGATTTGCAATTTCGGCGCATTGGCCGTATATGCGCGCCCATTCCACACGCAGGCGTTTGGCGACGTACGGGGAGACATCCCGTCCGCTTCCATTCCGGTCCTCCCTCGGGAGGGTTTGTCTGCGGAGGCTAACCGGAAAAAGAGGACCATTCGAAATGGCGCTTCCCGACTTCTCCATGCGTCAGCTCCTGGAAGCTGGCGCTCACTTCGGCCACCAGACCCACCGCTGGAACCCGAAGATGGACCGTTTCATCTTTGGCAGCCGTTCCAACATCCACATCATCGACCTGTCGCAGTCGATCCCG
>DASUIJ010000211.1:0-16133 GCA_036279815.1 Phenylobacterium sp.
TGATCCAGACGAACTTCACCCCCGGAAACCGCGCCTGCAGCAGCCGAAGCGTGTCGATCGTGTACTGCGAGCCCATGCGGGCCTCGGCGTCGCTGACGATCATGGCCGGGCCGTGGGCCAGGCGGTGGGCCCCGGCCACGCGCTGCGCCTGGCTGGCGGTCTCGTGGGCGGACTTCAGCGGGTTCTGCGGCGAGACCAGCCAGATCACCCGGTCCAGCCCCAGCTTGCGCCGCGCGGTCTCGGCCACGTGGGCGTGGCCCTCGTGCGCCGGGTTGAACGAGCCGCCATAGAGGCCGACCCGCATGCCGGGCGCGAGCGAGAAGCCCAGGCGCAGCGTGCCCGGGCGTCCGGCGCCGGAGACGCGCCTAGCGGGCCCCGCGAACCACATGCCGCTCGTCCGGGTTCAAAAGCGCTTCGCCGTCTCTGGATTGCGGTCGAGGTTGGGATCCTCCTGGCGGACCCGGGCCCGGACGGTGAACACCCCGTCGCCGGCCAGCACGCCGCCGCGGGCGAACAGCCGGCCATGCTCCCAGTTGGACAGGCCCAGTTCCGGACGGTCCAGGGCGTACTGGCCGTCCACCCAGCGGGTGAAGCCGTCGCCGGTGAAGGGCGCGTCGATGGCGGCGTAGAACCGCTCGTGCGCGGTTTCGTCGCGGGCGATCAGGCTGGCGGCGAACCGGGGGCTGTAGCGGTTGAACAAGGCGACAGCGGCGTCCACGTCGTCGACCACGGCCAGGGTGACCTCCGGCGTCTCCTCCCATTCCCACTCGCGGCCCAGCTCGGCCTCGGCCAGCAGCTCGACCAGGGGTTCGTCCCGCTCGCCCTCGGCGCGGCGGACCCGGGCGCGGGCGGCGCGCCAGGCCTGCGGGATCAGGGTCTCGGTCCCTTCCAGCACATGCAGCTTGCAGCCGGACCGGCGCGCGCCGGCGGCCTCCAGCGCCCGCAGGAACACCGGGATCAGTTCCTCGGCGCGCTCGCGCACGATGCAGCAGACATTGAGCGTGTTGCAGACCTTGCGGTCCAGCGAGTGATAGACGGCCGCCTCGAAGCGGGCGGCGTCGGCGCTGGGGTCGGCGACGATCCAGGCGCCGCCGGTGCCGTGCAGGCTGACCGGGGTCCCGGCCTGGCGGGCGATGGCGCCCAGCTGGGCGACCGCCGGGCCCGAGCCCCGCGCCACGGCCAGGGCCAGGCGCGGGTCGGAGAACATCGCCCAGCCCGCCGCGTGGGCCGCAGAAGCCACCAGGGCCGCGGCGCCGTCGGGCAGGCCCGACGCCTTCAGGGCGGGATCGAGGGCGTGCTCGACGATGGCGCGAGCCGTGCCCAGAGCGTCGGAGCCGATGCGGAACACCACCGCGTTGCCGGTGCGCAGCACGCCGGTGGCGTCGGCGAAGACATTGGGGCGACCCTCGAACACGAAACCGACCACGCCCAGCGGCGCAGTCACCTGTTCGACGCTCCAGCCCTCGTGGCGGATCTGTTCCAGCACCCGGCCGCGGCCGGCGGGCGCGTCGCGCCAGGCGCGCAGGCCGGCGATCATGTCCCGGCGCAGGCCGTCGCCCACCGCCAGCCGGGTGGTGGAACGGCCCCGGGCCTGGGCGGCCTTCACGTCCTCCGCGTTGGCCGCGGCGATCTTGGCCCAGACGCCGTCGTCGGCCAGGGCCTGGGCGAAGGCCTCGAAAAAGGCGGTGATGGCCTGGTCGGACACCGCGCCCATCTGCTGGAAGGCGGCGTAGGCGCGGCCCACGGCGGCGTCGGCCAGGGCGTGGACGTCGGCCGGCACGTGCAGCAGGTCGCCGGTCTCGGGGACCACCACCAGCCTGTCGCCGGGGCGGAAGGCGGCGGCCAGGGCGTCGGAGACGAAGGCCACCCTGTCGCCGCCGAAGACGATGGGCATTCCGGGCGCGAGGCTTTCCAGCCGGGCGATCATCGCCTGGGCATGGGGAGCCTGGCCCCCCGCCTTCGATCCTGCGCCCGTGTCGTCCAAGTCCGCCGCCATATGCTCAAGGTGAGCCTTAGTAGGCTCCTTTGTCCCACGGTTCAAACCCGCCCTCGCCAGGTCCGAAGCCTAAGGGGGTTCAGCCTCGTTCGGCCGCCGGCGCCGGCTGATGTCCCAGCGCCAGGTCGTCGGCGTGGATCAGCGGGCCTTCGGTGAAGCCCAGGGCGGCCTCGATGGCGTCCGACCTCAGGCCGCAGATGCGTTCGGCGTCGGCGGAATCGTAGCGGGACAGGCCGCGGCCGATCTCGCGGCCCTGTTCGTCGCGGACGACGACGGCGTCGCCCTTGCCGAACCGGCCCTCGACCGAGCGGACGCCCGCCGAGAGCAGGCTCTTGCCGGTGGCCAGGGCCCGGGCGGCGCCGGCGTCGACGGTGACGGCGCCCAGGGGGGCCAGCGAGCCGCCGATCCAGGCCTTGTAGGCGGCGCGGGACGATATCGAGGGCTCGATCACCGTGGCGGCCTCGCCGGCCTCGACGGCGGCCAGGGGCGCCGGGCGCGAGCCCAGGGTGATCACGGTGGCGCAGCCGGCCTGCTGGGCGATGCGGGCGGCCAGGATCTTGGTGGCCATTCCCCCGGTTCCCACGCCGGCGCCGGCGTTGGCGCCCCCGGCCATGGCCTCGATCTCGGCGGTCAGGTGGCTGACCCGCGGGATGTGCCGGGCGGCGGGATCGCGCCTGGGGTCGGCGGTGTAGAGGCCGTCGATGTCGGAGAGCAGGACCAGCACGTCGGCGCCGATCATCTGCGCCACCCGGGCGGCCAGGCGGTCGTTGTCGCCGTAGCGGATCTCTTCGGTCACCACCGTGTCGTTCTCGTTGACCACCGGCACGACGCCCAGGGACAGCAGGGTGTCGATGGTGGCGCGCGCGTTCAGCCAGCGGCGGCGGGTCTCGGTGTCGTCGCGGGTGAGCAGCACCTGGGCCACGCCCAGGCCGTGGGGCTCCAGCGCCACCTCCCAGGCCCGCATCAGCGCCGACTGGCCGGCGGCGGCGGCGGCCTGCTTCTCGGGCAGGGTCAGGGCGCGCTTGGCCAGGGACAGGCGGCGGCGGCCCAGGGCCACGGCCCCGGACGAGACCACCAGCACCTGCTGGCCGCGGGCGCGCAGCCGGGCGATGTCGGCGGCCAGCGCCGAAAGCCAGGCGGCGTCCGGCGCGCCGTCGGCCCCGACCAGCAGGGACGAGCCGACCTTGACGACGACCCGGCGGGCGCCGGCGAGGTCGCTCACGGCGCCCAGCCGAGATCGGCGGGGCCGGCCTCGGCCTTGGCGGCCTGCGCCTTGCGCTCGCGGACCAGGGCGTAGGCCTCGCGCAGCAGCTCCCGCACCCCCTGGCCGGAGACGCTGGAGACCAGGCGAACCTCCGCGCCCGACGCCTCCGCCAGCGCCTCGCGCTGCATCTCGACGGTGTCGGCGTCCAGGGCGTCGACCTTGCTCAGGGCGAGGATCTCGGGCTTGTCGGCCAGCTCCTCGCCATAGGATTCCAGCTCGTGGCGGACGGTCTTCCAGGCCGCGACCACGTCGGTCTGGGTGGCGTCCACCAGGTGGATCAGCACGGCGGTGCGCTCCACATGGCCCAGGAAGCGGGTGCCCAGGCCCGCGCCTTCCGAGGCGCCTTCGATCAGGCCGGGGATGTCGGCCATGACGAAGCGTTCCTCCGACGACAGGTCGACGATGCCGAGGTTGGGGGCCAGCGTGGTGAACGGATAGTCGGCGATCTTCGGCTTGGCGGCGCTGGCGGCGGCCAGGAAGGTCGACTTGCCGGCGTTGGGCAGGCCGGCCAGGCCGACGTCGGCGATCAGCTTCAGCCGCAGCCAGATCCAGCGCTCCTCGCCCTCCTGGCCCGGATTGGCGTGGTAGGGGGCCTGGTTCACCGAGCTCTTGAAGCGGTCGTTGCCCCAGCCGCCGTTCCCGCCCTTGGCCAGCAGGACCCGCTTGCCGGGCTTGTCCATGTCGACGATCAGGGTCTCCTTGTCCTCCTCGAGCACCTGGGTGCCGACGGGGACCTTCAGCACCACGTCGGCGCCGGCCGCGCCGTGGCGGTTGCGGCCCATGCCGTGGGTGCCGGTCTCGGCCTTGAAATGCTGGTGGTAGCGGAAGTCGATCAGGGTGTTCAGGCCGTCGACCGCCTCGATCCAGACGTCGCCGCCCCGGCCGCCGTCGCCGCCGTCCGGACCGCCGTACTCGATATACTTCTCCCGCCGGAAGGAGACCGCGCCCCCGCCGCCGTTGCCGGACCGGACATAGATCTTGCACTGATCGAGGAATTTCATCGCTCGCGGGCTCCTGCGCCGCGGCCAGGCGCGCGCGGGGTGGACGGGGTCGGAGGCGGCGAAGCTGTCAGCATCGCCGCCGCCATAGCACGGGTAAGAGGCAAAATCAGGCCAGCCACACCATCATCCGGGACGGGACCGTCTCGCCGCGGGCCCGGGAGGGGTGCAGCTCGATGTCCCCGGTGTAGAGGAAGCCCGCCTTGCACAGCACTTCGCCGGACGCCGGGTTGTCCGAGAAGTGGCGGGCCATGACGTGCCGGCGGTTCCAGGACCTGCTGGCCCAGACCAGGGCGGCCCGGGTCGCCTCGGTGGCGAAACCGCAGCCCCAGTACGGCTTGCCCAGCCAGTAGCCGATCTCCGTGCGGCGGGGACCTTCGCCGTCGAACTCCAGGACGCCGATGGCGCCTTCGGCCGGATGCTCGATCACGAACAGGACCTGCCGGTCGGGCGAACCTTGGTCCAACGCCGCGAGATAGGCCTCCGCGTCGGCGATCCCATAGGGATGGGGCATGGAGGTGGTCATGCGGGCCAGGTCGAAGTCGTTCGCCAGTTCGGCGACGCGGCGCGCGTCGGCGCGCCGCGGGCGGCGCAGGCGCAGCCGCTCGGTTGTGATGACGGGTTCGAGTTCAATCGCGCACATTTCAAACCTCCCGACCCTCTCGTGGGGCGTTGCAGAAACAAAAAGCGGGGAGCCCGGCGTTCCGGACTCCCCGCTTGGGAGATCTGACCGGTCCGCCTGACTCGAAGTCGGCGGACCTGAACTGAGGCCCGCCTCTAGTTCGGATTCGCCGGGTTGGCCACGACCGTCACGTAGGTTCGGTCATCGCGCTTGGTGATGAACTTCACGGCGCCCTCGGCGGTCGCGAAAAGGGTGTGGTCCACGCCCATGCCGACATTGTCGCCGGGGAAGAACTTGGTGCCGCGCTGGCGGACGATGATGTTGCCGGCGAGAACGGCCTCGCCGCCGAACTTCTTGACGCCGAGGCGGCGGCCGGCCGAGTCGCGGCCGTTACGCGAGGAACCGCCAGATTTCTTGTGAGCCATGCTGGCCTCCTAAACTTGTCTGGACCCGGCGCTTATTCGGCGTCGGACTTCTTGGCCGCGGCCTTCTTCGGCGCGGCCTTCTTTTCGGTGGCGTCGGCCTTTTCAGCCTTCGGCGCGGCGGCCTTCTTGGCCGGGGCCTTGGCTTCGGCGGCCGGAGCCTCGGCGGCGACGGCCGCCTTGGGGGCGGCCTTGGCCTTGGCCGGAGCCTTGGCGGCCACCGGCGCGGCCGAAGCCTCGAGCGCGGCGACCACGTGGGTCAGGTTGCGCGCGCGGGCGTCGAGCATGGCCTTGGTGGTCAGGTCCACGGTCCCGTCCCACTTGGCGGTCTTGCCGGCGCCGTCGATGGCGGTCACCCGCAGGACGGTTTCCTGCTGGCGATGGCCCTTGGTGCGGCGGTAGCCCTGGCGACGGATCTTCTTGAAGATCTTGATCTTCTCGCCCTTGCGGGTCTCGATCAGGGTCGCGCTGACCTTGGCGCCGTCCACCGTGGGCGCGCCCAGGGTCACGGCGTCGCCGTCGCCCAGCATCAGGACTTCACCGAAGGCCACATCGGCGCCCGGCTCACCGTCCAGCTTTTCGACAACCAGCACATCGCCGGGTTGGACCCGGTACTGCTTACCGCCGGTCTTGATCACCGCGTACATCGTTCGCGCCTTAAACCCTTAGAGATGGGAAACTTTAGCAAAAAGAATTGCGCCCGCGGGAATGCCCACGGGCGGGAAGCGCGGTCTTATACAGACGACCCCCGCCAAGTCAACGCGAAGGCGCGCTGAATCAGTCGGCGACGTTGGGTTCGGAGGGACGCAGGTCGGCGATCATGCGTCCTTCGCCCCGCCAGGTCTCGACCACCGCGCGGGTGACGGCCTGCATGAACTCCAGGCGATAGGGCGTCGACTTGTGGGTCCGCTGCAGCATCACGGCCACCGCATAGGTCCTGCCGTCGGGCGCGGTGATCAGGCCCACGTCGTTGATGCCGATGGACGAGCCGCGATAGTCCTGGCCGGTGCCGGTCTTGTGGGCGATGGACCAGTCGGCCGGCAGGCCGCCCTTCAGCCGCCGGGGCCCGGTGCGCGCCTTGGCCATGGTCTCCAGGATCACGTCCGTGGATTCCCGCGACAGCAGCTCGCCGCGCTTGAGCGCGGCCAGGGCCGAGACGATGCCCACCGGGGTCGCCCCGTCATAGGGGTCGGCGAGATAGGCCTGCATGGCGGCCTCGCGCACTTCGGGCGCCAGGCGCGAGCGGGCGGCGTCGAAGGCGCCGTAGGGCGACAGGTCCGGCGTCCACACCAGTCCGGAGATGTGGGCCTGCAGGTGCTTCTCGTCCTCGGCCAGCTTGATGCCGTCCAGGGCCTTGCCGTGCAGCAGCTCGCGGATCGCGTCGGGGCCGCCGACCAGGCTCATCAGCTTGTCGTTGGCCGCGTTGTCGCTCTGGATCAGCGCCCGGCGCAGCAGGTCCCGCACCGTGGTGGCGTAGCCGGTTTCGGTGATCTGGTAGGAGATCGGCTGGTTGAAGACGCTGCGGTCCTGCGGCGTCAGCAGGACGGTCTGGTCCAGCGCCATGCGGCCCTCGTCGATGGCCTGCATGGCGGTGATCGCCACCCACAGCTTGGACACGCTCTGCTGCGGGAAGGGCGCGTCGCCCTGGACCGAGGTGACCCAGCCTTCCGAGACGTCGGCGACGGCGACGCCCACCGGTTCGCCATAGGCGGCCGCCAGCTCTTCCAGCCGGCGCTGCAGGGCGGCCGGGCCGGGGACCAGGGGCTTGCGGGACTGCACCACCAGGGTCGCGCTCATCACCCGGGCGGGCATGCTCGTGGCCTGGGCGTGGACCGGCTGCGGGCTGAGCTGGCCCAGCACCGCGGCGGCGGCCAGCAGGCTGGACAGGGTGGCGATGCGCCAGCGGTGATCGAACAGCGACAGGCCGCCCGCCACCGCGCCGTCACGGACCCGGTCGGGGACCTGGCGAATGCCATGGGAGATGGCGCGGGGCCGGTCGGCCAGCCAGCGGCCGAGGTCGCGGCGGGCCTGCGACGCGCCGACGCCCGCGGCCCAGGCCGCGTCCGACACGCCCCAGAAGACGCTGCTCACTGCGCGCAGGGCCAGAGGGCGAGGGCGGACGGCGCCCCAGTCCGAGGCCTGGGCAGACGGTTCCAAAACGCGATCCATCGACATCTTTCACGCCTGATCCGGGGGCCTGCGTCAAGCGGTCGGATGGTCGCGAACCTCGATCGTGACGTGGCTGAGGCCATCCAATCCAGTCAATCGCGCGTGATACTCCTTAACAGGCAATAAATTCGCGGCCGTGAGCACGACGATCACGGCATGGTGTCCAGGTCCCAGGCGCCAGAGGTGCAGATCGAGCACCTGGGCGCCCGCCGCTTCCAGCCGGGCCTTCACCTTGGCGGTGAGCTCCGCGGAGGGGTTCATGTCCAGCAGCACGGCGCCGGCGCGCCGCAGCAGGCCCCAGGCGAACTTGGCCACCAGGGCCGCGCCGGCCAGGGCGGCCAGCGGGTCGGCCCAGGACCATCCCAGCCAGAGACCCGCCGCCAGGCCGGCGATCGCCAGGGCCGAGACCGCCGCGTCGGCCGACAGGTGCAGGTGCGCGGCCGAGAGGTTGAGGTCGCCGTCCCGGTCGTGCGCGTGCCGGGTGACCGGGCGCAGCAGCCAGACGCAGACCAGGTTCACCACCAGGGCCATGGCGGCCAGGGCCAGGGCGCCGCGATAGTCCACCGCCTCCGGCGACAGCAGCCGCTGCACGCTCTCCCAGCCGATCCCCAGGGCGGTCAGCGCCAGCACCACGGCGTTGGCGAAGCCGGCCAGGTAGCCGACCTTGCCGGTGCCGAAGGCCAGGCGCGGGTCGCCGGCGTAGCGCCGGGCCACCGCATAGGCCGCCGCCGCCACGGTGAGCGACGCCACATGGGCGCCCACGTGCAGGCCGTTGGCGATCAGCGCCATGGAGTGGAAGGCCATGCCCCCGGCGATCTGGGCCGCCAGGGTGACCAGGCAGATTCCCGCCACCAGCCAGGTCCGCCGCTCGTTGCGCGCATGATCGGCGCCCAGATAGACGCGGTCACGCCGGAAGGCGTCGATCGGCGGCTGCAGGTCGGTGGGGGCGGTCACGGCATTCTCGCAAAGCGCCGTTCGGCGTCGGAGGTGTTATTGTATAACACTTCACCGGGGTCAAGCACGGCGACGCCGCGCCCTGTTCCCTCGCGGGCCCACAATGACTAGATGAGCGCCATGACCAGCAAGACCCCCGTCACCGTCCTCACCGGCTACCTCGGCGCCGGCAAGACCACCCTGCTCAACCGCATCCTCAGCGAGGACCACGGCAAGAAGTACGCCGTGATCGTCAACGAGTTCGGCGAGGTCGGCATCGACAACGACCTGATCGTCGGCGCCGACGAGGAAGTGTTCGAGATGAACAACGGCTGCGTCTGCTGCACGGTGCGCGGCGACCTGATCCGGGTGCTGTCCGGCCTGATGAAGCGCAAGGGCGGCTTCGACGCGATCATCGTGGAGACCACGGGCCTGGCCGACCCCGGCCCGGTGGCCCAGACCTTCTTCGTGGACGACGACGTCCGCGCCAAGACCCGGCTCGACAGCGTCACCACGGTGGTGGACGCCATGCACCTGCCCCTGCGCCTGGCCGATTCCAAGGAAGCGGTGGAGCAGATCGCCTTCGCCGACCAGATCGTGCTCAACAAGACCGACCTGGTGACCGAGCACCAGCTGCGCGACGTGGAGGCCCGCATCCGCCGGCTGAACCCGCTGGCGCCGATCCATCGCGCCGTTCGGTCGAACGTTCCCCTGGAGCTGATCCTCGGCCGTGGCGGCTTCGACCTCGACCGCATCACCGAGCTCCAGCCGGAATTCCTCAACCCCGCCCACGGGGAGCCGGGCCACGTCCACGACGAGACGTGCGAGGACGACCATCACGATCACGATCACGGCCACGACCATCACGACCATGATCATGACCATCATCATCACGACCATGCGGCCGACGCGGGCATCCGCGGCGTGTCGCTGGTCTTCGACAAGCCGCTGAACGGCAACCGGGTGACCGCCTGGCTGAACGACCTGCTGCAGGCCCAGGGCCCCGACATCCTGCGGGCCAAGGGCATCCTGAACGTGGCCGGCGAGGACCGCCGCCTGGTGTTCCAGGCCGTTCACATGATCCTGGAGGGCGACTTCCAGCGCGACTGGAAACCGGGGGAAACCCGCACCTCGCGAATGGTGTTCATCGGCCGCAACCTCGACGAGGCGGCGCTGAAGGCCGGCTTCGAGGCCTGCGCGGCCTGAGCCCCGTTACCACCTCCTCTCCCCACCCCGTGGGGAGAGGGTAGGGTGAGGGGCCTCGCCGCCGCAGGCGGCGAGGATGCCGTCGCAAATCCCCGCACGGTCCTCGTACACGCCGTGATTGCTGGTCCGGAATACGCGCAGGCCTCTCCGTTCGAGGAAGGCGGTGCGGCGGGCGTCATAGGCCGCGTCGTCATGCGTGGCGCCGTCGACCTCCACGACCAGCCGAAGCGCTGGGCAGAAGAAGTCCACGATATAGGGGCCGATCGGGACCTGGCGGCGCCACTTCCAGCCCCCGAGCCGGCGATTTCGCAGGACCTCCCACAACCTGGCTTCTGCGTGGGTGTCGCCCGCGCGAAGGCTGCGGGCTCTTTCCGTCAAGGCGCTGCGCGGCATCGAGGCCCCCTCACCCTACCCTCTCCCCCGCCGGGGGAGAGGAGGAAGCTACTAATTGTTCGTGGTTTGTTCCATCATCAATGCGATCGATCGCCCACGAAAAAGCCCGCCCGGGTTTCCCCGGACGGGCTTTCGTATTCGGGTCCGAAGGGCCTAGAGCTCTTCGTTGATCAGGGCGACCTGGAAGTAGCCGTTGCCCTGCAGGGTGTTCATCACCTGCATGAAGTCGCCGTAGCGGACCGTGCGGTCGGCGCGGATATAGACGCGCTCCTGGGTCGGGTCGGGCTTGTTCAGCTCGCGGGCCAGGTCGGCCGGCAGGGTGGCCAGGCTGGTCGGCTTCTCGCCGATGAAGATGCCGCCGCCGCCCTGGATGTTGATCAGGGTGGGCTCTTCCACCTTCGTGCCCGGCGGCGGCGGGATCGCCGGCGGCAGGTCAAGCTTGATCGACACGGTGGCGGCCGGAATGGCGACCATGAAGATGATGAGGAGCACCAGCATCACGTCCACGAAGGGCGTGACGTTGATGTCGCTGTTCTGGCCGAGGTCGAACTTGCCGCCGCCCCCGCCGCCCAGCTTCGCACCCATATGAATTTCCTTCCCTTGAGGGCGCGCAGGCTGGCGCCCATCTCTAGTCGGCCACACCCATCGCCAATCAAATCGCGAATGTAAAGCCCCAACCGCCGCGTGCGGCTCGCGGGCTGG
Organism: Phenylobacterium sp.; assembly: GCA_036279815.1. GTDB lineage: Bacteria > Pseudomonadota > Alphaproteobacteria > Caulobacterales > Caulobacteraceae > Phenylobacterium. The sequence goes on from DASUIJ010000211.1 coordinate 10,706, forward strand.
CCACGGCGCCCGCCCCGATCCCGCCGAGGGTCGATCGGCGGGCGTTCGGCATAGGGCGCGCAGACCGATGTTCGTGGAGCGTGATCGGCCGGCCCGGCGGGGGGTGCGCCCTTTTCGCGCATCTAGGCGTTCCGGTCCGGCTCGTCCCGCTTTATGGGAGGGCCATGACATTTTCCTTCGACGCCTTCGTCACCTCCGCCCTTTTCGACCGGGCCGGAAAGGCCGCCTTCGCCCTGGGCGACGGCACGGTGCGATTCGAGACCGGCGAGACGGCGCCCGCCCACGAGGGCGCGGTGCTGTCGGCGACGGTCCACCCGTCGGGCGACGGCCTGCTCACCGGCGGCGACGACGGCCGCCTGGTCTGGAGCCGGGCGGGCGGGTCCGAGGAGATCGCCAGGATCCCCGGCCGCTGGATCGAGGCCGTGGCCGCCAGCTCCGAATCGCGGCTGATCGCCTTCGCCGCCGGCCGCGAGCTGCACATCCGCGACGCCGCCGACCCGTCCTTCGCCCGCCTCTTCGTCCACGAGAAGTCGGTGGCCGACGTGGCCTTCGACCCCAAGGGCCGCCGGGTCGCCGCCGCCACCTATGGCGGGGCCTGGCTCTGGTACGCCCGCATCGCCGAGCAGAAGCCGCAGATCCTCAAGTGGGCCGGCAGCCATGTGGGCCTGGCCTGGAGCCCGGACGGCAAGTTCCTGATGAGCTCGATGCAGGAGAACCAGCTGCACGGCTGGCGGGTGTCCGACGACAAGAACCTGAAGATGGGCGGCTATCCGGGCAAGGTGAAGAGCCTGGCCTTCCTGGCCAAGGGCGCGATGCTGGCCACCTCCGGCGCCAACGGGGCGGTGATCTGGCCGTTCGCCGGACCGGCCGGGCCGCTGGGCAAGCAGGCCGCCGAGATCGGCTTCGACCAGTCGGCCATGGTGGCGCGGGTCGCCGCGACGCCGGTGGGCAGCCGCATCGCCGCGGGCCTGGACGACGGGCGGGTCTGGGTCTGCGACCTCACCACCCAGAAGATCGACATGGTCAAGGCCGAGAAGGGCCCGCCCATCTCCGCCCTGGCCCTGACCGCGGACGGCAGGCGTCTGGCCTGGGGAGACGAGGAGGGCGGCGCCGGCGTCGAGGAGATCGCGTCGGCCGCCGGGTGAAGCGCCAGCGGTCGGCGGCCTGGTTTCGCGGGACGCCCGAGGCGGATCCGACGTGAACCTTCCCGACCCCTTCGCCGGCGGGGCGTGCGGCTAGGCGCCCTTCGATCCCGCCGGGGCCGTGTCCTCGAACCCGCGCATCTCGCCCCAGACCTCGAACGGGTCGCGCTCCGAGCGCCAGGCGTTGATCGGGTGGGTCTCGTCGCGCCAGCCCAGCGCCATGCCGGAGAAGACCATGTGGTCGTCGGGAAGGCCCAGCACCTCGGCCAGGGTCTTGGGGTAGCGGGCCCAGTATTCCTGGGCGCAGGTGTCGAGGCCGCGCTCCACGGCCAGCAGCATGACCGTCTGCATGTACATGCCCAGGTCCGCCCACTGCGGCGGGCCCAGCTTGCGGTCGAGGCAGAAGAACAGGCCCACGGGCGCGCCGAACAGCTCGCCGTTCCTGGCCAGCTGCCGCAGGCGGGCGGGCTTGTCCTCGCGGGGGATGCCGATCGAGGCGTAGAGGTCCTCGCCGTTCTTGAACCGGCGGGTGCGGAAGGGGTCCCAGAGATTGGGCGGATAGACGTCGTATTCCGGCGTCTCGCCGAACGGATTGGCCGCGACCTTGGCCTTCAGCCCGGCCAGGGCCTCGCCGGCCAGCGCATAGACCCGCCAGGGCTGCAGGTTGCCGCCGGAGGGCGCCCGCGCCGCCGCCTCGAGGATCTCGCGGACCAGGGCCTGGGGCGGGGTGTCCGGCTTGAAGGCGCGGACAGAGATCCGGCGGCCGACGGCCTCTGCGACATCCATGCGGCTTCTCCTCGACTTGACCGGTGACGAGGCATCGCTAGCACTGGACCGTAAGGTCAAGGCAACGATTTTGCGCGACCTTGCGTCTTCACCCAGCCCCCCTCGGATATGCGCGCCTCCAAACCCAGCCTGGTCTCCCGGGTCTTCCGCCTGATCGTCAGCCTGATCCTGGTGTTCGGGGTCATCGGCCCGGTGCTGGCCGTCTCGGTCTACCGGTTCGTGCCGCCGCCGATCACCTATCTGATGGTGCAGCGGGCCTTCGAGGGCCGCGGCTTCGCGCGGAGCTGGCGGCCGATTCGCGAGATCTCGCCGACCCTGACCCGCGCTGTGATCGCCGCCGAGGACGCCAAGTTCTGCGAACACCACGGCTTCGACTTCGACGCCATGGAAAAAGCGCTGGCGCACAATGAGAAATCCGGGCGCATCCGGGGCGGCTCGACCATCAGCCAGCAGACCGCCAAGAACGTGTTCCTGTGGCCCGACCGTTCCTATGTCCGCAAAGGCCTGGAGGCCTATTTCACCCTGCTCATCGAGGGGCTGTGGGGAAAGCGGCGGATCATGGAGGTCTATCTCAACAGCGTCGAATGGGGCCCGGGCGTCTACGGCGCCGACGCCGCGGCGCGGAAGAACTTCGGGGTGGGGGCGGACGAGCTGTCGCCGTCCCAGGCCGCGCGCCTGGCCGCGATCCTGCCCAGCCCCCTGAAATGGAAGGCCGCGCGGCCCGGCCCCTATGTGAAGCGCCGCTCCGGCAAGATCGGAGCCGCGGCGGGGACGGTGCGCCGCGAAGGGATGGCCAGCTGCGTTTTAGGTTGACGCCGGGGGGTTGTGCCCTCAAACCCGCGTTCGCTTGAAACATCCTACCCTCGGGAGGCCTAGATGCAGGTCGGCGTTCCTCGTGAAATCAAGGCGGACGAATATCGTGTGGGGCTGACGCCCACGGCGGTCCGCGAATATGTCGTCCATGGACACCAGGTGCTGGTCGAGACCGGCGCGGGCCAGGGCGCCGGCTATTCCGACGACACCTACCGCCGGGCGGGCGCGGAGATCGCGCCGGACGCCGAGACGGTGTTCGCCCGCTCGAAGCTGATCGTGAAGGTCAAGGAGCCCCAGCCCGTCGAGTGGGCCAGGCTGACCCCCGACCAGATCCTATTCACCTACCTGCACCTGGCGCCGGACCCGGCCCAGACCGAGGGCCTGCTGAAGTCCGGCTGCGCGGCCATCGCCTATGAGACGGTGACCGACGACCATGGCGGCCTTCCGCTGCTGGCGCCGATGTCGGAAGTCGCCGGGCGAATCGCGGTGTTCTCCGCCGGCGAGACCCTGCTCAAGCACAATGGCGGCATGGGCCTGCTGCTGCCCGGCGTGCCCGGCGTGCCTCCGGCCCGGATCGTGGTCCTGGGCGGCGGCGTGGTCGGCATGAACGCCGCGCGCATGGCCGCGGGCCTGGGCGCCGAGGTGGTGGTGCTGGAACGCTCGATCCCGCGCATGCGGGTGCTGGACGACATGTTCCTGGGCCGGGTGCTGACCCGCTATTCCACCGTGGACGCGGTGGAGGAGGAGATCCTCAAGGCCGACGTGGTGATCGGCGCGGTGCTCACCGCCGGGGCCGCCGCGCCCAAGCTGGTGCGCCGCGAGCACCTGTCGCGGATGAAGCCGGGCTCGGTGCTGGTGGACGTCTCCATCGACCAGGGCGGCTGCTTCGAGACTTCCAGGCCCACCACCCACCTGGACCCGACCTATACGGTCGACGGCGTGGTCCACTACTGCGTGGCCAACATGCCGGGCGCCGCGCCGCGCACCTCGTCGGAAGCCCTGGGCCATGCGACCTTGCCGTTCGGCCTGATGCTGGCCGACAAGGGCCTGGACGCCCTGGCCTCCAGCCGGCACCTGGCCAAGGGCCTGAACGTCCTGAAGGGCCAGATCACCCATCCGGCCGTGGCCGAGGCCCTCGGCAAGCCGTTCAGCGACGTCTTCGGAGCCTGGAAGTAGCGCGCGGCCCCTCAGGCCGCCCAGCGCGCCAGGTCCTGGCGGCCCTGCAGCACGCCCAGCACGTCCTCCATCCCGAACCCCGGATCGGCGGGATGCAGGGCGTCGTAGACGCCGCGGGCGAAGGCGATGTCGGCGGGGGTCTTCACCCGCCAGTCCAGGTGGCTGACATCCCGGCGCGCCAGGCAGTGCGCCTGGGGAAAGCGCTCGGGCCGGGCGCGGATCTGGGCCAGGGGTGAGGTCGCGGCGGCGGTCGCCGGGTCGGTCTCGGCGGCGGTCCGGGCCAGGGCCTCGGCGGTGACCACCTCGACCTCCAGGCCCTTGGGAAAGGTGCGCTGGACGCGGTTCGACGCATAGGCCGCGCCGGTGGCCAGGGCCAGGCGGACGGTCTCGTCGATGATGGCCGGGTCCACGAACGGACTGTCGCCCTTGATCCGCACCACATGGCTCACCGGGCCGGCGGCCTCGACGCAGCGCATGAAGCGCAGGCTGAGATTCTCCGACGCGCCCCGGAAGACGGTCTGGCCGCGGGCGACCAGGAAGCTCGCCAGGGGATCGTCCGAGCTTTCGGCGCTGGTGGCCGCCACGATCCTCGACACGGTGCGGGCGAGCCTCAGGCGTTCGATCTGGCGCCAGACCATGGGCTCGCCCCGCAGGGGAGCCATGGCCTTTCCCGGCAGTCGCGGGGAGGTCATGCGGACCTGGAGTATGGCGAGGATCATGACGCGGGCTCCTTTTGAGCACCGCCGGGCCGTCCTGTTACGCGGCGGCCCAGGCGCGGGGGTCGAGGGCGACGGGGTCGTCGATCGCCATCTCGTCCCAATCCAGATCGGGGGGTGGGCTCGCCGCCGCGCGGATCACGGCGTTGAGCTCGGCGGCCGAGGCCACGCCCACCAGGACGGCGGACGCCTCGGGGCGGGACAGGGCGAAGCCCAGCGCCGCCTGCAGCGGGTCGGACTTGCCCTCGGCGATCAGCCGGCGCGCCTTGGAGATGCGGGCGGCGGCTTCCTTCAGATGGTTCGGCGCGCGGTCGGGCGGCAGCAGCAGCAGGCCGTTCAGGAAGATGGAGCGCAGGTGCACCTCCATCCCCAGGCCGGCGATGGCGGCCAGGGTGCCGTCGATGATCAGCCGCTGGTCGAGCAGGCTGGCCGGCGCCTGGACCACGTCCGGGCGGAACCGGCGCGCGAGGCCCAGGGGATCGTCGGAGGCGAAGACCGAGATGCCGATCTTGCGGGTCAGGCCCTGGTCCTTCAGGGCCTTGAGACGGTCCCACAGCGCCAGGCCGTGGGGGCCGAACAGCTCGGAGGCGGACGGCACCAGGATGCAGTCGGCCTGCTCCACGCCCAGGCGGCGCAGGGCGGCGCGGGCCTCGGCCTCGACCAGGTCGGGGCCGCGGTCGGCGCGCACGGTCGAGATGGAGATCCGGAACGGGTTGGGGCGCGGCATCATCTCGCCGATCGCGCCCTCGGTCTGGGGCGAGCGGCCGGCCAGGTCGAACACGCCAAGCTGCGAGC
>DASUIJ010000212.1:0-5657 GCA_036279815.1 Phenylobacterium sp.
GCCGCGTGGTCACCCGCCAGGAGACGGTCGCGGACGAGGTCGTTGAAGTGCTGCGCCCAGTCCAGCGGCTCGGCGTCGTCGGCGCGGATGGCGGCCCGGAGATTGTGCACCACGTCGCCGGAGCCGAGGATCAGTACGCCCTCGTCGCGCAGCGGCGCCAGGCGTTTGCCGATGTCGTAGTGGCCGGCGAAGGGCTTGCTCAGGTCCATGGCTAGCTGCACCACCGGGACGTCGGCATCTGGGTACATATGGGCCAGGACCGACCAGGTCCCATGGTCCAGTCCCCAGTCCTGGTCGGCGCGGACCGGCACGGGCGCCAGCAGCTCGGCGGCGCGGGCGGCCAGAGCCGGATCGCCCGGCGCCGGATAGGTCATGTCGAACAGGGCCTGCGGAAATCCGCCGAAGTCGTGAATCGTCCTGGGCCGGTCCATGGCGGTGGCTGCTGTCTCGTCCAGACACCAGTGGGCGGAGACGGCCAGGATGGCCTTCGGCCGCGGAAGGCCGGCGGCGAGCACCGCCCAGGCCTGGGCGGTGGAACCGCCCAGCGCGTTCATCGGGCTGCCGTGGCCCACGAAGACGACGGGCATTCGGGAAGATCGGGTCATGGCCGAAATATAGGTCGCCGGCCGGGATGGATCGGCGTCATCGCGGCAATGCTGAGTTTCAGCGTGGATAGCGGGCGAGTTCGGCCCGGGTCGCCGCCGCGCCCGTTGTCGACCCGGCCATCTCCTGGGCCTTGAGCAGGCCCTGGAGGCTGCGGGTGCGACCGGGCGCCCGGGCGAGGGCGTTTCGATAGGCCTCGATCGCCTCGGGGGCGCGGCGCAGGCGCAGCAGTTCGTCGCCGAGCAGCTCCCAGGTGGGAAGGTTCACCACCGGCGGGCCGAATTCCATCGGCATGGCGACCTCGGCCTCAGCCGTCTTGCGCAGGGCGGCGAGGCCGCCGTCGACGTCGCCGCCTCGGAGCCGGGCGGCGGCGGACATCTGGTCGGCGATGATCGCCGCGGAGCCGTCATAGACACGGTCGGGAGTCCGTCCCGCCGCGGCGTTCGCCGCCGCCTGGGCGGCCTGAAACGCGACCAGCGAGGCCGAGGACGCCTGCAGCCCGCGCAGGTCGCCTGTCCTCAAGGCGGTGATCGCCCGGCCATAGGCGGCGCGGAGTCCTGCCGATGGAGACCCATGGGGCGCGGTCAGGTCCTGGGACGAATCCCATCGGCCGGTTTCCACCGCCTGCATGAGACGCATCTCGTCGTAGGAGCCCAGGGCGCTGTGGTCCGGGTCCGGGTCATCGGTCGCTCGGCCGAGTTCCGCCATGGCCGTGGCCCGGCAGGCGGCGAGAGTCGCCCGGGCATCGGCGTCGCGGCCCTCCTGCAGGTAGCCGTACATCAGCCAGTTCGGATAGTGGCCGCAGCCCTGGGGCGGCAGGTTCCTGCGCGCGCGGGCCCCGTTCAGCACCTCCATCGCCCGGCGGTTGGCGGCGATCACCTCGTCCCACATGCCCATGGCGACGAAGATGTGGGAGGTCATGTGCAGGGCGTGGGGCGCGTCGGGGGCGACCGCGCCGTAGCGGTTGGCGGCGCGGAGTCCCAGCGGCGCATGGATCGGGTCGTCGTAGGAGTGGATCAGATAGTGGAGGACGCCGGGGTGGCGCAGGTGGGTCGGATAGACCTCCTCCAGCAGCGCCGCCGACTTCATGTAGGTCGCGAAGTCGCGGCCCTGGTGGCTCGTTCCCAGCAGGGACAAAGCGTAGAAAGCCGTGGCGTCCACGTCGTCGGGATACCGGGCGTGGAGGGCGGCCATGGCGTCGGCGTACTGGAAGTCCCGGGCGTTCTTCTGGCCTTCGCCATAGAGGGTCTCGACCGTCGCCAGGTAGTCGCGCTCCCGCGCGGTGCGGGCCTTGGCCGCGCGGGCCTCCGGCGTCGGACCGAGCCGGGCGAGGGCGCCGCGCGCCGCGACGAGATCCTGTTCCATCCAGACCGGGTGGTTGTAGGTCATCGCCTCGCCCCAATAGGCCATGGCGAAGCCGGGGTCGGCGGCCTGGGCTTCGCGGAAGGCCGCGGCGGCGCGGGGGTATTCGAAGTCGTGCAGCAGGGCCAGGCCGCGCAGGAACGACGCCTGGGCGCTTGCTGCGCCGGAGTTGGCGAAGTGGACCTCGCCGGCGTCCGGTGCGGGCTGGGCCGCCGCCGGCGCGGCGAGCGTCAGGCACAATGCGAGGATCGTCCAGCCCGGCCGCATAGCATCGCTCCCATTCAACCCCGGGGAGTTTGCTCACGGCGCCGCGCGGGCGGCAAGCCGGCGGTCAGACGTCGAACTTGACGCCCTGGGCCAGGGGCAGCTCGCGCGAATAGTTCAAGGTGTTGGTGGCCCGGCGCATATAGGCCTTCCAGCTGTCCGAGCCGGCTTCGCGGCCGCCGCCGGTCTCCTTCTCGCCGCCGAAGGCTCCGCCGATCTCGGCGCCCGAGGGGCCGATGTTCACATTGGCGATGCCGCAGTCGGAGCCCACGTCCGAGATGAACAGTTCGGTCTCGCGCACGTCGTTGGAGAAGATCGAGGAGGCCAGGCCCGCGGCCGTGGCGTTCTGCAGCGCTATGGCCTCGGAGAGCTCCTTGTAGCGGACCACATAGAGGATCGGCGCGAAGGTCTCGCGCAGCATCGGGCCCTTCTGGCCGGGCATTTCCACCAGGGCGGGGCGGACATAGACGCCGGGGCGGTCGATGCGTTCGCCGCCGTGGACCTTGCCGCCGGCCTTGCGGGCCTCGGAGAGGGCGGTTTGCATCCCTTCGAAGGCGGCCTCGTCGATCAGCGGGCCGACCAGGGTCCCCGCCTCGCGCGGGTCGCCGATGGGAACGGAGGCGTAGGCCGCCTTCAGCCGGGCGACCAGGGCGTCGGCGACGTCCTCGTGGACGAACAGCCGGCGAAGCGTGGTGCACCGCTGGCCCGCCGTGCCCATGGCCGAGAACGCGACGCCGCGCAGGACCAGCTCAAGGTCGGCTGAGGGCGCGACGATGGCGGCGTTGTTGCCGCCCAGCTCCAGGATGGCGCGGGCGAAGCGCTCGGCGAGGACCGGGGCCACGGCCTTGCCCATGCGGGTGGAGCCTGTGGCCGAGAGGATGGCGACCTTGGGGTGGGCGACCAGGGCGGCGCCCACGTCGCCCTTGCCCTGAACCACCTGGGAGAGGTTGGCGGGCGCGGCGCCGAACCGGCCGGCCGCCTTCAGGAAGATCGCCTGCACGGCCTCGGCGGTGAGCGGGGTCTTCTCGGAGGGCTTCCAGACCACGGGGTCGCCGCAGACCAGGGCGAGGGCGGCGTTCCAGCACCAGACGGCGACTGGAAAGTTGAAGGCCGAGATCACCCCGCAGACGCCGAGCGGATGCCAAGTCTCCATCATCCGGTGTCCGGGGCGCTCAGTGGCGATGGTCAGGCCGTGGAGCTGGCGCGACAGGCCGACGGCGAAGTCGCAGATGTCGATCATCTCCTGCACCTCGCCCAGGCCCTCGGAGGTGACCTTGCCGGCCTCCAGCGCCACCAGGCGGCCCAGGTCGTCCTTCGCGGCGCGCAGCTCCTCGCCGAAAAGCCGGACCAGTTCGCCGCGCCGCGGGGCGGGGACCTTGCGCCAGTCGAGGAAGGCCGCGTGCGCCCGGTCCACGGCGGCGCCCACCTCGGCGATCCTGGCGGCGCGCAGGGTGGCGATGGTGGACCCGTCGATGGGCGAGCGGGCGGGGAGGTCCTTGCCCTCGAGCTTGCCGAGATCGACGCCGAGATTGGCCAGGGTGACGAGGGCGTCGGCGCGGACGGCGGGCAGGGGACGGGCGTGGGCGTTCATGGGATTCTCCTGGCGCGTGTGTTTACCCCAACCTGCCCGAGTGGCGAATGCCGGATTCCGGATCCAGGAGCGCTGCGGCGGCAGGCCGGATCACGGGGGAAGGTCGGAGAGACCGACGGACTGTGGTCTTGGTCCCGGCGTCGGCCGGGACGGGCGGAAGGTTCAGGCCACCTGGGCGACGGGGGCCGGGGCGTCGGCGACCATGTCGCCGGGCTGCCGATAGGCCTTGCCGAAGCGGTTGGCGAGGAAGTCGCTGAGCGCGATCTCCTCCTGGCGCACATAGCCCTGCTGCGGCAGGCGCCCGGCGGCCAGCAGGTCCAGCACCGTGCAGATGCCGGCGGCGGTGGTGATCTGGATGGCGCTCCAGAAACCCTTGCCGTGATGCTCGCCCAGCACCTTGCCGGCATAGCTCTCCTGCATCAGGCGGCCGTTGCGCCAGCCCGAGGCGGTGACGAAGAACACCACCACGTCCTGCTCGGTGCCGGGGACCGCGCCCTCCAACACGTCCTTCAGCAGGTCGCGGCGGTGACGCAGGTTGAGGTCCGAAAGCAGGGTGCGCATCAGGGCGCAGTGGCCCGGATAGCGCACGGACTTGTAGTTCAGGTTCTTGGCCTTCCCGGCCAGGACCTCGGCCAGGCTGCCCAGGCCGCCGGAGGTGTTGAAGGCCTCGTAGGTCACGCCGTCGAGACTGAAGGTCTCCAGGCCCTCCATGGGCTCGACCTCGCGCAGTTCGCCGTCGACCAGGGCCTCGCAGGGCTCGCAGTATTCGTTGATCACGCCCTCGGTCGACCAGGTCAGGTTGTAGCCCAGGGAGTTGGAGGGGAAGCGCGGCAGGGCGCCGACCCGCAGGCGCAGCTCCTCGACCCGCTCGAAGCCGCGGGCGATCTCGGCGCCGGCGATGGAGATGAAGCCGGGGGCGAGGCCGCACTGGGGGATGAAGGCGGTCTTTGCGCCCTGGGCGAGGGCCTTGACGGTGCGGGTGGTGGCCACATCCTCCGTGAGGTCCAGATAGTGGCAGCCGACCCGGGCGGCGGACTGGGCGACGCGGCCCGTCAGGTGGAAGGGCGCGGCCGAGAGCACGGCGAAGGCGCCCGACATTGCGGCGTCCAGCTCGGCGTCATGGGTGACGTCGACGCAGGCGGTGGTCACGTTGGGGTGGGGAAGGATGGCGGCGAGCGCCTCGGCCGAGCGGTCCAGCACCTTGACGGCGTAGTCGCCGCTCTCCGCCAGCATCTGGGCGATCACCGCGCCGATCTTGCCCCCACCGATCACGACGATCCGACGCATGTCCGTTCTCCCTGAATTCAGAAGCCAGGATGGCGCGAGGGGTGATACAAAGTGAATAGTCAGACCGACCGAAACGCACAGAATGGCTAGGCGATATGCCAATTCATGCCGACGATATGAAACTGGACGACCGGGACCTGGCGCTGATCCGGCTCCTGGAGGCCGATTCGCGGCTGCCTGCGGCGACGCTGGCGCGGCGGCTGGGCGTGTCGCGCACGACGGTGCAGGCACGCATCGACCGGCTGGTGGCCACGGGCGTGATCGCCGGCTTCACCATCCGGCTGGGCGAGCCGCTGGAGCAGCGGCGGGTGCGCGGCCACGTGCTGGTGACCGCCGCGCCCAAGGCCGCCCGCCACATCGAGGCGACGCTTCGGGCCATGCCCCAGGTCGAGGCCCTGCACTCGGTCTCCGGCGTCTACGACATGATCGTCGAGGTGGCCGCCGGCTCGATCGAGGAGCTGGACCGGGTGCTCGACGACATCGGCCTGATCGAGGGCGTGGAGCGGACCACGAGTTCGATCATCCTGTCGACGCGGATCAGGCGCTGACC